>CAMFND010000057.1 GCA_945965395.1 uncultured Bacteroides sp. | reverse complement strand
CCTGAATTCTTGAAGAAATTCTTGAATGAGCAAGGTAAAATCCTTCCGCGTCGTATTACCGGTACTTCTTTGAAGTTCCAACGTCGTGTAGCTCAAGCTGTGAAGAGAGCACGTCACTTGGCGTTGCTGCCTTATGTAACTGACATGATGAAATAATAGGAGGAGGAAAGTATGGAAATTATATTGAAAGAAGACGTTATTAACTTGGGTTATAAGAACGACATCGTAACAGTGAAATCTGGTTATGGTCGTAACTACCTCATCCCGACTGGTAAGGCTGTCATTGCTTCACCGGCTGCAAAGAAAATGTTGGCTGAAGAGCTGAAACAGCGTGCTCACAAACTGGAGAAAATCAAGAAGGATGCTGAAGAACTGGCTGCTAAGTTGGAAGGCGTATCATTGAAGATCGCTACCAAGGTTAGCTCTACCGGTACTATCTTCGGTTCTGTCGGTAATATTCAGATTGCTGAAGAGTTGGCTAAACTGGGTCATAACATCGATCGTAAGATTATCGTTGTTAAGGATGCGGTGAAAGAAGTTGGTAGCTACAAGGCTATCGTTAAGCTGCACAAGGAAGTTTCTGTAGAAATTCCTTTTGAAGTAGTTGCAGAAGAAGCTTAATTTGTATCTGTAAATACTTTAATAAATCCCCCGAATGGACTATAGTCTGTTCGGGGTTTTTGTTTGGTATAGGTTAGGGTGTAGTGTGCTTCTTTTAATTAATCTTTAATTTGTGGGTAGAGGATATTTGTATTCGGGGGTAAGTGTGAGTTGGATATGAGTAACAGTGAGGTGAAGCATGTGTTAGTATTGGTTGGCAAAAGGGTATAAAAAAAGTCTGTAGGCTGAGCTTACAGACTTTCAATTCTCTCTGATGTTCGAGATTATTCAGCTACTACTGCTGAGTCAGCGCAAACTGCAGCTGAATCGCAAACTACTGCTGCTGAATCAACAACCGGAGCTGCTTCTTCAACTACTGCTACTGAATCTGAATCAGATGCAACTTCACTGTTAGCTGCTTTGTTTCCGCAAGAAGCGAAAGAAACTGCAGCAAATGCTACGAACAAAAATACCAATTTTTTCATTTTCTTTGCTTTTTAAATCTGTAATACTTATGTTGTTTTCTTAAAACGCTGCAAAGATATAGACTTTTTCAATACGTTGTTCTATTTTCTGCTACTTTTTTTCAAAAAATATGTTTTATAACCTAGTTTGTATGAATTATAACATGTTACAAAACATGAAAGAAAACTTCGTGATTTGAGAAATTTCTTAAAAGATGAAGAAATATGTGTAGAAGCAGTGAATTGAGGTTGCAAATTCTGAAACTCGTTTCAGGAATCATGAATAATGTGTACCTTTGCAGACTTCTAAAATTGTAAAGAGATATGATTGATACAACTATCTTTCAGGATAAAGTAGCTGTTTATTATACGTTGGGCTGTAAGCTTAATTTTGCAGAAACCTCTTCTATCGGAAAAACATTAAAGGAAGCAGGAGTTCGGACAGCCAGAAAAGGTGAAAAAGCAGATATTTGTGTGATTAATACCTGTTCGGTGACAGAAATGGCAGACAAGAAATGTCGGCAAGCCATTCATCGTCTTTCTCGTCAGCATCCTGATGCATTTATTGTGGTAACCGGCTGTTATGCCCAGTTGAAGCCTGGACAGGTGGCTGACATAGAAGGAGTGGATTTGGTATTAGGAGCAGAACAGAAGGGTGAGTTGATGAATTATTTAGGCAACTTGCAGAAACATACGCATGGAGAAGCTGTAGTTACCGCTACCAAAGACATTCGTACTTTTTCTCCTTCTTGTTCTCGTGGGGATCGTACCCGTTATTTCCTGAAAGTGCAGGATGGATGTGATTATTTCTGCTCTTACTGTACCATTCCTTTTGCACGGGGAAGAAGCCGTAATGGAAAGATAGAAGATTTGATGGCGCAAGCTCGCCAGGCAGCAGCCGAAGGGGGAAAAGAAATTGTGCTGACCGGAGTGAATATCGGTGATTTTGGAAAGTCAACGGGTGAAACCTTTTTTGATTTAGTAAAGGCTTTAGATGAAGTGGAAGGCATTGAGCGTTACCGTATTTCTTCTATTGAACCCAATCTTCTGACGGATGAGATCATTGAATATGTAGCTCAATCCCGTCGTTTTATGCCTCATTTTCATATTCCTTTGCAATCCGGATGCGATGAAGTGCTGAAGTTGATGCGCCGTCGTTATGATACGGCTTTGTTTGCAGCCAAGATTGCAAAGATAAAGTCTCTGATGCCTGATGCTTTTATTGGGGTGGATGTCATCGTGGGTACTCGTGGAGAGACTCCTGAATATTTTGAAAAAGCTTATGAGTTTATTAAGAGATTGGATGTAACTCAGCTGCATGTGTTCAGTTACTCAGAACGTCCGGGAACTCAGGCTTTGAAAATTGATTATGTGGTTTCTGCTCAGGAAAAACATGCCAGAAGTCAACGTTTGTTGGAGCTTTCAGATGAAAAGACGAAAGCTTTCTATGCCCGTCATATTGGTGGAGAAGCAGAAGTGCTGATGGAGAAGTCTAAGGCTGGTACACCCATGCACGGTTTTACGAAAAACTACATTCGGGTGGAACTGGCGCACGATGAAAAATTGGATAACCATCTGGTAAAAGTGCGTTTGGGTGATTTTAATGAAGACGGAACGTCGCTTAAAGGAACTATTTTATGATAAAGACAGCTGTAGTCATCTTAAACTGGAATGGGGAAGCCGTGCTTCGCCAGTTCTTGCCCTCAGTGATTGCTTGTTCGCGTTTGGAGGGAACGGAAATTTATGTAGCCGACAATGCTTCCACGGATGCTTCGTGTGAGGTGGTAGAAAAAGAATTTCCTTCTGTCCGCCTGATACGCCTAGATAAGAATTATGGTTTTGCTGATGGCTACAACTATGCTTTGCAGAAAATAGATGCGGAATACGCTGTCCTGCTCAACAGTGATGTAGAGGTGACAGAAGGATGGCTTCAGCCAATGATTAGTTATTTGGATACTCATCCGGAGACAGTGGCCTGTCAGCCGAAAATCCGTGCGTATCGGCACCGGAACCTGTTTGAATATGCCGGGGCAAGTGGAGGCTTTATTGACCGTTATGGTTATCCCTTCTGTCGTGGACGCGTTTTTGAGAGCGTAGAGGAAGACAAAGGACAGTATGACGAGGTGCTCCCTGTGTTCTGGGCCACGGGGGCAGCTTTGATGATTCGTCTGGACGTATATCGGAATGTCGGTGGACTGGATGGACGTTTCTTTGCACACATGGAAGAAATAGATTTGTGCTGGCGTTTACGCAGTCGAGGCTATCAGCTTGTATGCATTCCTTCAAGTACGGTATATCATGTGGGAGGTGCTACCTTGAAAAAGGAAAATCCTCGTAAAACTTTCCTGAATTTCCGTAACAATTTGCTGATGCTGTATAAGAACCTGCCGGAAGAAGAATTGAAGCCTGTGATGCGAGTTCGTACTTTCTTGGATTATTGTGCTGCTGCAGTTTGGTTGTTGAAAGGAGATTTTGCCAATGCTAAAGCTGTGTGGAATGCCCGCCGGGAGTTTTTCCGGATTCAAAGTCTGTTTACTGACAGCCGTCAGCAAAATTTGTCCCATACAGTATTGAAAACCATTCCCGAACGTTATTCTTTCAGTCTGGTGTGGCAGGCAAAAGTAAAGGGCCGAAAAACCTTTTCAGCCCTTTCACATTAAAGTTTCTTGAGTTCCTGATACAAACGTTGCACCGGAAGGCCCATGACATTGAAATAGGAGCCTTCCAGTCGGGAAACTCCCACAAAGCCAATCCATTCTTGTACTCCGTATGCTCCTGCTTTGTCCAGTGGCCGGAATTTCTCTACATAGAATTCAATTTCATCCTCTGTCAGTACGTCGAATGTGACTTGAGTAGTAGCCGAGAACGTACGTTGCAGGCCACGGGTCATCAGGCATACTCCGGTAATTACCTGGTGCGTCTTGCCGGAAAGTTCCCGTAACATTTCTTTGGCTTCTTCCAGTGTCTGGGGTTTTCCCAATACCTTTTCGTTGATGCACACCACGGTGTCGGCTGTAATGATTAACTCATCTTCCGCCATGGAATTACGATAAGCTTCCGCTTTTTCACGTGAGATGTACATCGGAATTTCCTCACCTTTCAACGTATCAGGATAGCTTTCATCTATATCCGGAAGTACCCTGACCGTATATTCTAAATTCAGTCCGCTCAGCAATTCCCGTCGTCGGGGAGAATTGGAAGCAAGTACGACTTTATAATGTTGTATGTTTTCTAATGGTTTCATCTCTTGCATACTTATTGGTTACCAGCCAAAGGCAGCCTGCCCGGCCATCCATTTTCCCTGTGCTTTTAAAACCTGTTCAATGACGTCGCGTCCGCAGCCATATCCTCCCTGTCGGTGAGAAATGTACTTGCTGATGGCTTTGATTTCAGGTGCCGCATCTGCCGGACAACAGGGGAGGCCTACCAACTGCATCACTTCATAATCGGGTATATCGTCTCCCATGTAAAGTACTTCTTCCGGTTTCAGGTTATATTTTTCTAGCAGTTCCTTGTATTCACGGGTTTTTACGGCTGCGCCTAAGTACACATCCTTTATACCCAGTCCTTCGTAGCGTTTCCGAACGGCTTCTGTCTTTCCCCCTGTGATAATGGCCACATGCAGTCCGCATTTCACAGCCAGCTGCAAAGCATATCCGTCTTTGATATTGACAGAACGCATGGGTTCTCCGTCGGGATGCAAAAAGATTGTTTCGGCGCTCAGTACTCCGTCTACATCGAAAAACAGCGCTTTTATTTGAGTCAAATCGTAATTTATCATATCTGAAAAATTAAATGGTCAATGATTGGTTGTTTCATATAAATGAATGTGTTCGCTTAGTAACCGATAGATTTCTGCCAGCTTAGGTTCTTCTTCCAGCATATTCAGGTGGCGGTTAATCACATTTTCATCGTAGCGTCTTGCCGGACCGGTTTGTGCTTCCACCGGAGATAATTCATGCACCTTTCGGGCGGTTTCATCTATCAGTGGCAGCATAGATTCGAAAGGAAGTTGGTGTGCCTGAAGCAAATGCTGACAAATGGCGTACATGTGGTTGCTGAAGTTACAGGCAAAGACAGCCGCTATGTGCAAGTATTTACGTTGTTCCGAACTGGCTTCGTACACTTTCGGACTAAGGCTTCCGGTTATTTTCTGGAGCAGGGACAAATTCTCCGGCGAATTGGCTTCGAGGAAAAACGGTACTTCCTCAAGATTAACTTCCCGTTGTTTGCTGAAAGTCTGCATGGGGTAAGCTACTCCGTAATTTTTAAACTTTCCTTTCCATACTTCCATTGACATACTTCCGGCAGTGTGCAGGTACAGAGCATCCGGATTACAGTGGGCAAGTTGTGAAATGACCGTTTCCAAAACGGCATCTTTCACCGATACGATGTACAAATCAGCGTGTTCGTCTACCTGTTCCAGGCAGGTGGTCCACGTACATCCTAATGTCTGTGCCAAGGCTTGTGCCGATTCCTGTGTCCGGCTGTAAATTTGTGACAAGTGGAATCCCTTTTGCTGTAGAGCCTGAGCCAGATGAGTAGCTACATTGCCTGCTCCTATGCATACAATGGAAAAATCTTTTTTATTCATCATCCGCGTGAAGATAAGAAGTAAAGTAAAACTCCGATGACCAGCAAGGTGGCGGGCAGGAGGAAAGTCGACATCTGTCCCAGCAGAGAGATGACTAGTCCGATATTCTGAATCAGCCAGATACCTAATAAAATGAGACCTACCGATTTGTCATTTTTGAACCACAGAAAAATAATGGCTGCATACAGTAACATCGTATCTTTTTGCATTACCCACGGTAGTCCGAGGTGACCGAATCCTACCCATTTGTCTATCAGGTAGAGCAGTCCTGTCAGTACAAGAAAAACGGCTGTAGCCCGATAGGTATCTTTGTGTTTGCCCGATGCTGCTGCCATTATTTCCCTCCGAATTTATTGATATGTACCTTTTCCCATTGCAGGTGTGACTCATCAAAAGGCTTGCGTTCCATTCCCTTGTGTCCTATAGCGATGACGGACAGCACTTGCAACTGTAAAGGAAGGTCCAACAGTTCATGGATATATTCGTTGGCCGGTGTGCCGTTGGCGGTAAATCTTTCTCTTACCTGTACCCAGCAGCTTCCCAGTCCCAAATCTTCTGCCTGAAGCTGAATCATGATTGACGCAATGGAAGCATCTTCAATCCACACATCGCTGGCGAGCGGGTCAGCAGTTACTACAATAGCCAGTGCAGCATCTTTTACGAATGCCGCTCCCGATTCCTTACAGAAAGACAACTTTTCCAGTGTGTCCTTGTCGTCTACAACGATGAACTGCCAGCAATTGGAGCGTTTGGAAGACGGAGCCATCAGGGCCGCCTTCAGTAATGTGAGCACCTGATCTTGTGTCAGTTCCTCGTCCGTGAACTTTCGCATGCTTCGCCGATTTCTGATTAAATCACTGAAGTTTTCCATAAAAATTTAGTTTGTTTGGACAAATATAAGGCTTCCCCATTAAATCCTCAATAAAAAAATGTAAATTTGCATCATATGAACATCCGTTTAGCTACATATTATCACGCTAAGGATGTACCCGCCCTTCCGGGTTCAAACATCTTTCATTCTACAGAACTGTTTCATGTGTTGGAACAGACAAGGGGAGTCCGTCCGCTTTTGCTGGTAGCTTACGAGGGGAAATCTCCTGTGGGAAAGCTGCTGTGTATCACTCTCCGTTCCATTAATATGCTGTGTTTTGCCGAAAAGAGTTATGCGTATGGCATAGGTGAATATTTTCCTTCTTCTTATTCGAAAGAACATATTTTTCAGGAGCTGCTTTCCTATTTTACACAACAGTTTGCGGAGAAATCTTTTCTTTTAGAATTTCGTAATCTGGAAGAACCTTTGTTTGGTTACCGTTATTTCCGGCAAAACGGATATTTCCCGATACGCTGGCTTCGGGTACGCAACTCCTTGCATCATGATTCGTTAGACAAGTGGATGAGTACCTCCCGCAAGCGGCAAATTCATCAGGGATTGAAAAATGGGGCCGTAATCGATGTGGCACGTACAGAAGCAGATGTGCAGGCTTTTTTCAGTATGCTCAAGCATTATTATTCGCCCAAGGTTCATCGTTATTTGCCCGGCATCGGTTTCTTCACTGCCTTGCTGGCTCATTCTTCTCATTGCGGACAGATTTTTATCATTCGTTATAAAAACAAGATTATCGGAGGTTCGGTCTGTTTGTTTTCTGGGTCGGATGCCTATCTGCTTTTTTCCGGAGGAATGAGAAAAACGTATCCGTTGCAATTTCCAGGAGTACTTGCGGTGTGGGGAGCCATGCAGTATGCCCGTGAGCACGGATGTGCTCATTTTGAATTTATTGAAGCCGGATTACCTTTTAAAAAATTCGGTTTTCGTGACTTTATTTTGCGTTTTGGCGGAAAGCAGATGAGCAGTCGTCGCTGGTTTCATGTGCGCTGGAACTGGCTGAATCGTCTGTTGATAAAAATCTATGTATAGTTCCCTTTCCATGCTTCCATTAATGGATTAAACTCTTTTTAAACAATGGGGTTTCTTTGAAAAAATCGTCAAAAAGTTTCTTTTTTCACCACAATTTTCTTTTCTTTGTCTGTGTGTATATTAAACACGTACTTTAATTTAATACCCATAAAAAACAATTCTATTATGAAAATTTCTCACATTGAACATTTGGGCATTGCGGTCAACAGCATTGAAGAAGCCCTTCCTTATTATGAAAACGTTCTCGGATTGAAATGCTATAACGTAGAAACCGTAGAAGATCAGAAGGTAAAAACTGCGTTTTTGAAATGTGGTGACACAAAAATTGAATTACTTGAACCTACAAGTCCTGACAGTACAATTGCCAAGTTTATTGAAAATCGCGGCATGGGCGTACATCATGTGGCATTTGCAGTAGAAGACGGAGTTGCCAATGCGCTGGCACAGGCTGAGGGAGCAGGCATTCGTTTGATTGATAAGGCTCCGCGTAAAGGAGCAGAAGGCCTTCATATTGCATTCCTCCACCCGAAATCTACCATGGGCGTATTGACGGAACTTTGTGAAAAATAACCATCGGGAAAAGACCCTTATTTAATTATCAAATATAAATACTAATACCATGAGTAACCAGCTTGAAAAAGTAAAAGAATTAATAGAGCTTCGCACACAGGCCCGTCTGGGTGGAGGTGCGAAAGCCATCGAAAAACAACACGATAAAGGTAAGTACACAGCCCGCGAACGTATTTCCATGCTCCTTGACGAAGGTAGCTTTGAAGAAATGGACATGTTCGTACAGCATCGTTGCACAAACTTCGGAATGGACAAGAAGCATTATTTGGGAGACGGCGTCGTAACCGGATACGGAACAATCGAAGGCCGTCTGGTTTATGTTTTTGCCCAGGATTTTACGGTATCTGCCGGTTCCTTGTCCGAAACCATGTCACTGAAAATCTGTAAGGTGATGGATATGGCCATGAAGATGGGAGCTCCCTGTATTGGATTGAATGACTCTGGTGGTGCACGTATTCAGGAAGGTATCAACGCTTTGGCAGGCTATGCAGAGATTTTCCAGCGTAATATTCTGGCTTCGGGAGTTATTCCGCAGATTTCCGGTATTTTCGGTCCTTGTGCAGGAGGTGCAGTGTATTCTCCGGCTTTGACAGACTTTACCTTGATGATGGAAGGTACTTCTTACATGTTCCTTACTGGTCCGAAGGTAGTAAAGACTGTGACAGGCGAAGACGTATCACAGGAAGACCTGGGAGGTGCCAGTGTACATTCCACTCGTTCCGGTGTGACTCATTTCACGGCTTCTACAGAAGAAGAAGGTTTGGCGTTGATTCGTAAATTGTTGAGCTATATCCCGCAGAATAACCTGGAAGAACCGCCTTACGTAGACTGTACCGATCCGATAGACCGTCTGGAAGATTCTTTAAATGAAATCGTACCCGACAGTCCGAATAAGGCTTACGATATGTATGAAGTAATCGGTGCCATTGTCGATAACGGTGAATTCCTTGAAATCCAGCGTGATTTTGCCAAGAATATCATTATCGGTTTTGCACGTTTCAACGGACAGTCAGTGGGTATTGTAGCCAACCAGCCGAAATTCCTGGCCGGTGTGCTCGATTGCAATGCTTCTCGTAAGGCAGCCCGTTTCGTTCGTTTCTGCGATGCGTTCAACATTCCTATCGTATCACTGGTAGACGTTCCGGGATTCTTGCCGGGAACAGGTCAGGAATACAATGCGGTCATCCTGCACGGTGCGAAGTTGCTGTATGCATACGGTGAAGCTACTGTACCTAAAGTAACAGTAACCCTTCGTAAGTCGTATGGAGGTTCTCACATCGTGATGAGCTGTAAGCAGTTGCGTGGCGATATGAACTACGCATGGCCTACTGCAGAGATTGCCGTGATGGGAGGAGCCGGTGCCGTAGAAGTACTGTATGCGAAGGAAGCGAAAGAAGCCCCCGATCCGAAAGCCTTTATGGCCGAAAAAGAAGCCGAATATACCAAGCTGTTTGCCAACCCGTATAATGCAGCCAAATATGGTTACATTGACGATGTGATTGAACCGCGTAACACACGTTTCCGCATTATTCGTGCCCTGCAGCAGTTGCAGACTAAGAAATTGACCAATCCGGCCAAGAAACACGGTAATATTCCTTTGTAATAGTAACTAAAACTTGACAATGATGATGAAAACACATAAAATCGGAATATTTCTGGCCCTGTTTCTGCTGGTCGGGTTCTCGTCCTGTAAGGAACAGAACACCGCGTCCAAGTTGCTTATCAATGAAGTCTTGATTGATAATGAAAGCAACTTTCAGGATGATTATGGTATCCACAGCGGTTGGGTAGAAATATTCAACAGAGCTTACAGCAGTGCCGATCTGGCCGGATGCTATCTGAGAGTGAGCAGTCAGCCGGGCGATACTTTGTCTTATTTTATTCCCAAGGGAGATGTGCTGACCTTGCTCAAACCGCGTCAGCATGCACTTTTCTGGGCCGATGGGGCACCGAGAAGAGGGACTTTCCATACCAACTTTGTATTTAGCAAGACACAGGATAACTGGATTGGTTTGTATGACTCCGGTAAGAAGTTATTGGATGAGGTGGTGATTCCCGCAGGTTTGCTTCAAGCCGACCAGTCATATGCCCGTGTAGGTGATGGTACGGCTACATGGGAAGTGAAGGGCGGAAGTGAAGATAAATATGTCACTCCGAGTACCAATAATCAAACTATCGAGAGTAATCCGAAGATGGAAAAATTCGACCAGCATGACCCTGTAGGTATCGGTATGGCTATTTCTGCCATGAGCGTGGTATTTAGCGGGCTCATCTTGCTTTATCTGTGCTTTAAGTTTGTGGGCAAACTGGCGGTTAAGTTGCGTAAGCGTAACGCCATGAAAGCACAGAATGTAACCGACAAGCAGGAAGCAAAAGAACGTAAGCTGGGTGAAGCTCCAGGTGAAGTAATTGCCGCTATTTCCATGGCTTTGCACGAAGCACAGGGAGCCGACCACGATGTGGAAGAAACCATCCTGACCATCAGCCGGGTGAAACGAAGCTATTCACCGTGGAGTTCCAAGATTTATACATTGCGTGAAACTCCTCATAAGAAATAACCTCTAAAGCATAACGAAAACCATGAAAGAATACAGATATAAAATCAACGGGAATCTTTACAAGGTGACCGTGGGAGACATAGAAGACAATAATGTACATGTAGAAGTAAACGGAACGGCTTATACCGTAGAACTGGAAAAGAAAGCTGGTCCGAAAATCAAACCGGTAGTTCGTACGGCAGCTACTACGCCGGCAGCTCCTCCTCCAGCAGTGAGCCGTCCGGTTGTGGCAGGCAGCAAGTCGGGTATTAAGTCTCCGCTTCCGGGTGTCATTCTGGAAATCAAGGTGAAAGAAGGAGATACCGTGAAACGCGGTCAGACATTGCTCGTGCTCGAAGCCATGAAGATGGAAAATGACATCAAGGCTGACCGTGACGGTAAGGTAACCGCCATCAAGGTGAGCAAGGGAGAATCAATACTCGAAGGTACAGACCTTATAATCATTGAATAATTATGGGAGAATTTGCTAGTTTTTTACAGAATAACCTGGCCGATTTCTGGACCTATACCGGCTTTCATAACGCCACGCTCCAGCATGTGGTGATGATTCTGGTCGGTATATTCTTCATCTATCTGGCCGTGGCAAAAGAATTTGAGCCGATGTTACTGATTCCTATCGGCTTCGGTATCTTGATTGGTAACATTCCCTTCAATATGGAGGCTGGCTTGAAAGTCGGGCTTTATGAGGAGGGTTCCGTATTGAACATTTTGTACCAGGGAGTTACGTCCGGCTGGTATCCGCCCCTTATCTTCTTAGGTATTGGTGCCATGACCGACTTTTCGGCTCTGATTTCCAATCCGAAGCTGATGCTGATTGGGGCGGCAGCACAGTTTGGTATCTTTGGTGCGTACATGATTGCCTTGGCTTGGGGCTTCGACCCGATGCAGGCTGGAGCTATCGGTATCATTGGTGGTGCTGACGGTCCGACCGCTATCTTCCTTTCGTCCAAGCTGGCACCTAACCTGATGGGAGCCATTGCCGTGTCAGCCTATTCCTACATGGCCCTCGTGCCGGTGATACAGCCGCCTATCATGCGTTTGCTCACTACTAAAAAGGAAAGACTGATTCGCATGAAAGCACCTCGTGCCGTGTCACACACAGAAAAGGTGATGTTCCCAATCGTAGGTTTATTGTTGACTTGCTTCCTGGTTCCTTCCGGTCTGCCTTTGTTAGGTATGCTGTTCTTCGGTAACCTGTTGAAGGAAAGTGGTGTAACCCGTCGTCTGGCTGAAACAGCCCGTGGTCCGCTGATTGACACCATTACCATTTTGTTAGGACTTACCGTAGGAGCTTCTACTCAGGCTTCTGAGTTCCTGACTGTGGACTCTCTGAAAATCTTCGGCTTGGGTGCATTGTCATTCGTCATCGCTACAGCTTCAGGTGTGATTTTTGTGAAGATTTTCAACCTGGTTCTTCCGAAAGGTGACAAGATTAATCCGCTTATCGGTAATGCCGGTGTATCTGC
>CAMFND010000056.1 GCA_945965395.1 uncultured Bacteroides sp. | reverse complement strand
TGACTATATTTCAATAATTTCAAAGAACTATTTATCCACTTTTACGGGACAGTAGTGTCTCTAAGTATTCAAGAGATCTCCAACCGATTATCTTTCCCTGACCAATCTTTTTTTGGCCGCTATTTCAAGAAACATACAGGCAAGTCCCCTCTTCAATACCGAAACCGGTCTTAAAACAAAAAAAGCTGCCTTCAATAAAGAAAGCAGCTTTTTTCTGTTTATATAGGATGAATCAATTATTCAGCCAATTTATTGTCTGAACCCAGCACGTTAATAATTTTGTGCTTGTACAGTTTTTCCATATTGTCACGAGCCGGACCTAAGTACTTACGCGGGTCGAATTCTGCCGGTTTTTCAGCAAAAGTCTGACGGATAGCAGCAGTCATAGCCAAACGAGAGTCTGAGTCAATGTTGATTTTGCAAACAGCAGACTTGGCAGCCTTGCGCAATTCTTCTTCAGGGATACCGATAGCAGCCTTCAATGCACCACCATACTTGTTGATTGTTTCAACTTCTTCCTGAGGAACTGATGAAGAACCATGAAGAACGATGGGGAATCCCGGAAGTTTTTCCATTACAGCATCCAATACTTCGAATGCCAAAGGAGGAGGAACCATACGACCTGTAGCAGGATCAATGTGGCACTGTTCCGGAGTAAATTTGTATGCACCGTGAGAAGTACCGATAGAGATAGCCAATGAGTCGCAACCTGTACGAGTAGCAAAATCAATTACTTCTTCAGGGTCAGTATAAGTATGATGATCAGAAGAAACTTCATCTTCCACACCGGCCAATACACCCAATTCACCTTCTACAGTTACATCAAACTGATGAGCGTAGTCAACCACCTTCTTAGTCAAAGCTACGTTTTCTTCGTAAGGCAGGTGAGAACCGTCGATCATTACAGAAGAGAAACCTGAGTCGATACAGCTCTTGCAAGTTTCGAAAGTATCTCCGTGGTCAAGGTGAAGAACGATTTCAGGTTTTGCACAACCTAATTCTTTTGCATATTCTACAGCACCCTGAGCCATGTAACGCAACAAAGTAGCGTTAGCATACTGACGAGCACCTTTTGAAACCTGCAAAATAACCGGAGATTTTGTTTCTACTGCAGCTTTGATGATAGCCTGCATCTGTTCCATATTGTTGAAGTTGAAAGCAGGGATAGCATATCCACCTTTGATTGCTCTGGCAAACATATCTCTTGTGTTCACCAAGCCTAACTCTTTGTAATTAACCATTTTTGTAAGTTTTATAATTGTTAGTAATTAATTCCATCTGCAAAAGTAACAATATAAAAAGAATTAGCAATATACTCAATCGGAGATTTTCTGTCTTTTCTTGAAACAAATCAATTTTAAGCGAAATATTTACATATACATGCGGCGAGGATGCAAAGTAGATATGACAAAAAAACAGATTTACCTAATATAAAAGCCTTTGAATGACAGAATATTTTTTTCGGGGATTTCTTTTTAGTTTCAAAGAAATAGCGTATCTTTGCAACCCGAAATAGACCATTACACACTTTACCAGTGTTACCACATATTTATTTGTCAATAATAACAATAAAAAGTATATACTAAAATGAAAAAAGGCATTCATCCTGAAAACTACCGTCCGGTAGTATTTAAAGACATGTCAAACGGCGACATGTTCCTGTCTTGTTCAACTTGTGCTACTAAAGACACAATTGAATTCGAAGGAGAAACTTATCCGTTGGTTAAGCTGGAAATTTCCAGCACCTCTCACCCGTTCTACACTGGTAAATCTAAACTGGTGGATACTGCAGGACGTGTGGACAAGTTCATGAGCCGTTATGCAAACCACAAGAAAAAATAATTGATTATTTTTCTGGAAAGAATAAAAAAAGCCTTTTCATCGCAATGATGGAAAGGCTTTTTTGTGGAGTTTCGGAAGAATTTAAAAGCTTTCCACAAAGCTCTTTGGCGTTCTGCTCAAAACGCCAAAGAGTTTAAGACAAAACGCCTTTACGTTTTAATGCAAACGCCCTTGCGTTTTATCTCAAACGCAAGTACATTTGAAATGAAACGCAAGGGCGTTTTTTCATTGGCATTTTTCACCCTACTTTTCATGCCTGAACTTTGCCTGTACAAAGATTTCTTGATAACTTGCAACTGATTTTTTTATTCACACATAGACTATGAAAAGTAACTTTGTAAGAAGGTGGAAAGGTACCATGATTACAGCTTATATCCTTTCCTTGCCTATCTCTTATCTTACAGCACAAGAAAACTTAGTGCTGCACTACAACCGTCCTGCTGAATTCTTTGAAGAAGCTCTCGTCATCGGAAACGGTACGATGGGAGCTATTCTTTACGGAGGTACCGACAAGGACGTACTCTCTCTGAACGACATCACCCTATGGACCGGAGAACCCGACCGGAAAGTCACAACTCCCGACGCCTATAAAGCCATTCCGGAAATCCGCGCCCTGCTCGATAAGGAAGATTACCGGGAAGCCGACCGTGCTCAACGGAAAGTCCAGGGACACTACAGCGAAAACTATCAGCCGCTGGGTCAGCTTTCCATTACTTATTCTGCCGAAACGGCTAAGGTAAGCCACTATCAACGGACACTGGACATCAGCCGGGCCATGGCACGGACTGCTTACCAGAGAAACGGTGCAGATTTTGCCTGCGATTACTTTGCTTCAGCCCCCGACTCGGTGATTGTGCTGCGCCTGCAGACAGAAAGCGCACAAGGGCTGCAAGCCACTCTTTCGTTCAATTCACTCCTGCCTCATGCCACTACGGCCAGCGGCAACGAAATTTCTGCAGAAGGGTATGCTGCCTATCATTCCTATCCCGTATATTTTGACGAAGTAAACAACAAGCATCTGTATGATCCGGAACGTGGTACGCATTTCCGCACACTGATTCGGGTCATAGCTCCTCAGAGTGAGGTCAAAAGCTTTCCATCGGGTGAGCTGAAGGTGAAAGGCGGGAAAGAAGCCTTGATTCTGATAGCTAACGTCACCAGCTTCAACGGCTTCGACAAGGACCCCATGAAAGAAGGACGCGACTACCGGAACCTGGTGACACGACGCATGGAACGGGCAGCACAGAAAACGTTCGAGGAATTGGAAAATGCACACGTGGCAGACTACAAGTCTTTCTTCGACCGTGTGGAACTTTACCTCGGTAAGACAGACCAGGCCATCGCAACCCTGCCTACCGACGAACAGCTGTTGCAATATACAGACAAGTCACAAAGGAATCCGGAACTGGAAGCTTTGTATTTTCAATATGGCCGCTACCTGCTCATTTCCAGTTCACGTACACCAGGAGTACCCGCCAACCTGCAAGGCCTGTGGAACGAACGCCTGCTCCCGCCCTGGAGCTGCAACTATACCAGCAACATCAACCTGGAGGAGAACTACTGGGCAGCCGAAACGGCCAATCTGAGTGAAATGCACCGCCCGCTGATGGACTTCATCGCCAACCTGCAACACACGGGGGAAAAGAGTGCCAAGGCTTATTACGGCATACAGAAAGGATGGTGTCTGGGACAGAATACGGACATCTGGGCCATGACCTGTCCGGTAGGGCTGAACGTGGGCGACCCGTCGTGGGCATGCTGGACCATGGGAGGTGCCTGGCTGTCTACTCATATCTGGGAACGCTACACCTTCACGCAGGACAAAGAATTTCTGCAGCAATATTATCCGATACTGAAAGGTGCAGCCGAGTTCTGTCTGAACTGGCTGATAGAAAAAAACGGCAAGCTGATTACTTCACCGGGTACATCGCCCGAAAACAAGTTCCTGACTCCCGACGGCTATGCCGGAGCCACTTCCTACGGTTGCACATCCGACCTGGCCATGACACGCGAATGCCTGATAGATGCGGCCAAGGCTGCCGAAGCACTGGGTACGGACAAGGACTTCCGGAAGCAGATAGAGAGAACACTTCCCCGTCTGCTGCCTTACCGGATTGGCAAGAAAGGCAACCTACAGGAATGGTTCCACGACTGGGAAGACCAGGAACCGCAGCATCGTCATCAGTCGCATCTGTTCGGTTTGTATCCGGGACATCATCTGTCTGCAAAAGAAACTCCGGAACTGGCGAAGGCCTGTGCCCGTACGCTGGAAATCAAAGGCGACAATACTACAGGCTGGAGTACTGGCTGGCGTGTCAATCTTTATGCACGCCTGCAAGACAGCAAGAATGCGTACCACATCTACCGCCGACTGCTGCGTTATGTCAGTCCGGACGGATACAAAGGAAAGGACGCACGACGCGGAGGAGGTACCTACCCCAACCTGCTCGATGCACACTCGCCTTTCCAGATTGACGGTAACTTTGGCGGTTGTGCCGGCGTCATTGAAATGCTGATGCAGTCTTCCGAAAACAGTATCACCCTGCTTCCGGCTCTTCCGGAGGAATGGAAGAACGGCAGCGTGAAAGGTATCTGTGCCCGTGGAGGTTTCATCGTCGACATGGAATGGAAAGACAGTAAGGTCACATCCTTATACATTCAGTCACGCAAAGGAGGAAAAACGAAAGTCTGCTTCAACGGAAAATCCAAGAATATCACCCTCAAGGCAGACAAAGGAATCAAGTTACTATAAGCCAGCATCACACAAAAAAGAAAGCCGCACCGGAATCATCCAGTACGGCTTTCTTTTTATCTGAAATTCAGTGTCTGTCAGCATTAAGCTTTTACACGACCTACGTATGAACCGTCGCGAGTATCTACTTCGATAGTTTCATCCTGGTTGATGAACAACGGAACACGTACAGTAGCTCCAGTTTCTACAGTAGCAGGCTTAGTAGCGTTAGTAGCAGTATCACCTTTCAGACCCGGTTCAGTGTAAGTAACCTTCAACTGAACTTTTACCGGCAATTCTGCGAACAGGATAGTTTCAGTAGAAGCATCAGAAACAACTTCTACAATCATTTCTTCTTTCAGGAAGTCTACACCTTCAATCAGGTCATGAGCGATAGGTACCTGTTCGAAAGTTTCCTGGTTCATGAAAATATAATCTTCTCCTTCTTTGTACAAGAACTGATAAGGACGACGTTCTACACGTACATCTTCCAGTTTTTCACCGATGTTGAAACGACGTTCCAATACATATCCGTCTACTACATCTTTCAGTTTTGTACGCATGAAAGTGTTTCCTTTACCCGGTTTTACATGCAGGAAGTCAATGCAGAAATACAATTTGCCATCCATACGGATAGCGGTTCCGATTTTAATGTCTTGAGCATTAATCATAACTTAAATCCTTTATTATTATGTAATAGTTTGATTTATTCTCTGAATACGGTTGCAAAATTAATCTAAATCG
Organism: uncultured Bacteroides sp.; assembly: GCA_945965395.1. GTDB lineage: Bacteria > Bacteroidota > Bacteroidia > Bacteroidales > Bacteroidaceae > Phocaeicola. The sequence goes on along the minus strand of CAMFND010000056.1, from coordinate 3,873 downwards.
CGAAAAAACGCAAAAAGATTTGTCTAAAAATGATTTAGCACTTTGATTATTAAAAAAAAGTCACTAATTTTGCAGCCCGAACGCATGGAATAATAACATAAAATAGTATATACGAAAATGAAAAGAACATTCCAACCCTCTAACAGAAAGAGAAGAAACAAACACGGTTTCCGTGAAAGAATGGCTACCGCAAACGGTCGCCGAGTATTGGCTGCACGTCGCGCTAAAGGCCGTAAAAAATTAACTGTATCTGACGAATACAACGGAGTAAAAGCATAATAAACTCTGTTTTGACGGAAAGCCGCAAAGTAATTCCTCTTATTTTACTTTGCGGCTTTTTATTTTGTCCAAGCCTATATTGCCAGTATTCCTACTATCTAAAACACAATCGCTCTGGTATGACACATAAAAAAACCGGAGTCCATTATCTTCCGATAACGAACCCCGGCTCTATGTTCTAAATCACTGCGGATTCTTATTTAATCAGGTCACGACCTGTCATTTCAGACGGCTGTGCCATACCCAAAATGTGCAGGATAGAAGGAGCTACATCAGCCAATACACCATTTTCTACTTTGGCGTCTTTGTTTTCTGTTACGTATACAAACGGAACCGGATTCAAAGAGTGGGCTGTGTTCGGTGTGCCGTCTTCATTCAATGCATGATCTGCATTTCCGTGGTCAGCAATGATGATAACTTCATAACCGTTAGCCTTAGCAGCTTCTACTGTATCTTTCACACAGTTGTCGATAGCCACTACAGCCTTTTCAATTGCTTCATAGATACCTGTATGACCTACCATGTCACCGTTTGCATAGTTCACTACAATGAAGTCATATTTCTGTGTACCGATAGCTTCTACCAGTTTATCTTTTACTTCGTATGCGCTCATTTCCGGCTTCAAGTCGTAAGTAGCAACCTTCGGTGAAGGAACCAGGATACGGTCTTCGTTGTCATACGGAGTTTCACGTCCACCGTTGAAGAAGAAGGTTACATGGGCATATTTTTCAGTTTCTGCGATGTGCAGCTGAGTCTTGCCATTGCTTGCAAGGTATTCGCCCAATGTATTCTGTACGTTTTCCTTGTCGAACAAGATATGTACGCCTTTGAATGAAGCATCATACGGAGTCATACAGTAGTACTGCAATCCCGGGATGGTCTTCATGCCTTCTTCCGGCATATCCTGCTGAGTCAATACGATAGTCAATTCTTTTGCACGGTCGTTACGGTAGTTGAAGAAGATAACTACATCACCTTCCTTGATAGTACCGTCGAAGTTTGCATTGGAAATCGGTTTGATGAATTCGTCTGTTACACCTTCATCATATGATTCCTGCATAGCCTGTACCATATCGGTAGCTTTCTTACCTGTACCGTTTACCAGCAAATCGTATGCTTCTTTCACACGTGCCCAACGTTTGTCACGGTCCATTGCATAGAAACGTCCAACGATAGAAGCAATCTTTCCGGCTGATTTTTCGCAATAAGCAGTCAGCTGTTCAATGAATCCCTTTCCGCTCTTCGGGTCTGTATCACGACCGTCCATGAAGCAGTGGATGAAAGTATTTTCCAGTCCGTATTCCTTTGCAATATCACACAATTTAAACAAGTGTTCCAAAGAAGAGTGTACACCACCATTGGAAGTCAATCCCATGAAGTGGATGTTTTTTCCATATTCTTTTGCGTATGAGAAAGCAGCTACTACTTCCTTGTTCTGCATAATGCTGTTGTCGGCACATGCACGGTTAATCTTCACCAAATCCTGATATACGATACGACCTGCACCGATGTTCAAGTGACCTACTTCTGAGTTACCCATCTGGCCGTCAGGCAAACCTACATTTTCACCGCTGGCCTGCAGCTGTGAATGAGGATAGTTAGCTAATAGACTGTCCCAGTAAGGAGTCGGAGTATTGAAGATTACATCATCTTTTTGACGGTCGCCACAACCCCAACCATCCAGAATCATTAAAAGCGCTTTCTTTGCCATAATCTATTTTGTTTAAAAGTTAGAATTCCATTCTATGTTTTCCGACAGCAAAAATACAAAATAATCCTGCTTGAAAGATTACTTTTCCTGATAATAATCAATAAAAAAACGGCTGCTTGAACCAAGTAACCGTAAAACAAATCGGGCGTACCAAATGGTACGCCCGAAAGAATATTGCATCCTAATAATTATTCAGCACGCAAAGTGAAACGTTTGAAATCTGCAACAGCCAATTCAGAATCAGCAGCTTTCAATACATCAGCTACAGTCTTCTTCGGATCCATGATGCTTTCCTGTTTCAGCAAACAAACTTCTTTCAAGAATTTACCCAGACGGCCTTTTGCGATATTTTCAATCATAGCCTCAGGCAAGTTAGCAGCTTTTTCTGCAGCAACAGTTTCTTTAATTTCTTTAGCTTTAGCTACATCTTCAGCAGTAATCCATCCCTTAGCCATGTTGCTTTCCATGTGCTCTTCGCTATCTACGTGAGAAGGATTGATACCAGCTTTCTTCAAAGCAGCTTCAACAGCTTTCTGTACCTGTTCAGCCTTAGTCTTTTCAATAGCTACATTGATTTCTTCCTGTTTTACAGATTCAGGAACACCAGCCTCATCAATTGCAATCGGGTTCATGGCAGCAATCTGCATACAGATTTCATGAGCTACCTGAGCATCACATTCTTTGTTGAATGCAACGATTGTACAAAGCTGATTTTTATTCATGTGGTTGTAAACAGCAGTGCAAGCACCTGATACGAAATTGAAACCATCCAATTCAGTCTTTTCACCAGTGATACCACTACGTTCTACAATTGCATCAGCAATAGTACCGTTACCCATAGGCAAAGCCTTGATTTCATCCAAAGTCTGGCACTTGTTAGCTATAGCAGCATCCAGAATAGCCTGAGTCAATGCTACGAAATCTGCGTTCTTTGCAACAAAGTCAGTTTCACACTTCAAAGCAATCATTGCAGCGTAGTCACCAGTTGATTTTGCCAATACACAACCTTCTGAAGTTTCACGGTCAGAACGTTTTGCAGCTACAGCCTGTCCTTTTTTACGGATAATTTCCATTGCCTTGTCGAAATCGCCTTCCGATTCTGCCAAAGCATTCTTACAATCCATCATACCAGCTCCAGTCATTTTACGAAGCTTGGTGATATCAGCCATACTTACAGCCATAATAATATCTTTTATTTTGAGTTAGTAATGTTCTTAAAAACAAAATTGAGAATTGAGAATTGAGAATTGAGAATACAGTTTCCCAATTTTCAATTTTCAATTCTCAATTTACTTTATCGATTAAGCTTCTTCTTCATCCTTGCCCATGAACGCAGCAGCCTTAGATGCGTTAATTGCATCTTCTTCAGCCTTGTCCATGCGAGCTTTGGTAGCTTTTTTCTTAGCAGCTTTCGGTGCATTTTCACCAGCAGCTTCCATATCTACCTTTTCAGCTTTTCTTTCTTCCAAGCCTTCTGCCATTGCAGCGCAGCAAGCATCCAAGATAACTTCTACTGATTTAGTAGCGTCATCATTTGCCGGAATTACGAAATCGATGTTTGAAGGATCTGAGTTAGTATCTACGATAGCAAATACAGGAATACCCAGACGGTTAGCTTCACGAACTGCGATGTTTTCTTTCAATACGTCTACTACGAACAATGCAGACGGCAGACGAGTCAAATCAGCGATAGAACCCAGGTTCTTTTCCAACTTAGCACGCTGACGAGAAATCTGAAGAACTTCTCTCTTTGACAAGTTTGAGTAAGTACCATCGTTAGTCAATTTATCGATAGTAGCCATCTTCTTCACAGCCTTACGGATAGTCGGGAAGTTGGTCAACATACCACCCGGCCAGCGCTCGATTACATAAGGCATATTAAC
>CAMFND010000055.1 GCA_945965395.1 uncultured Bacteroides sp. | reverse complement strand
ATTTCACAGTGTGAAACAGAGAATTTGCCCTGAAGTTTGGAAGAATGGATAAGGCAAATTTGTGGTTTGCGAGGGAGGAATTCACGGTTTCCGGTGATGTATACCTCAAATGAAAAACTTTTCTTTGTAAAAGAAAATATTCAAAAATGGAAATTATGAAAAACAAGTTAAGTTTTTTATTGTCAGTTGTTTGTCTGTGGGGAGTAATCTTAGTTTCAGGATGTAGTGAAAAGGATGAGACTCCCACAAATCTGACCTTGAAAGAAGGCACACAAACTACTCAGGTGGTTTATGCCGATGAGGTAACGAATCAGGGTGGAATCAGTTTTACAGCTTTGTCCGACTGGACAGCCACAGTAACAGAAGTTGCGACAGAAGCTTCAACCAAGGCTGCTTCGGGAAAAGTGGAATGGCTGGAATTGAGTGCCTATAGCGGAGGTCCTGGTGAATATACCTTAACCTTGACATTGATAGAGAACCTGACCGGAAAGGACCGGAAGGCTACCATCGAAATTCGTTGTGGTAACGATGTGATAACCATTACCGTAGAGCAGAAAGCTACTACAGAAGCAGGAGAAACTCCTGCCCCGAAAGAAAAGCGTCTGGTTCGTTATGAGATTACAAATTCAAGCAGTTTGTATCCGGACAGCTATACTAAGTCTATTGGGGAACTCACTTATAATGAGAACGGAAAGCTGGCAGCCTTGAAAACCATTAGTTACCAAGGCGATGCGCAGGGATATTTCACAGAGAGAATCTATCAGTTCACCTATCAGGAAAACCAGATGTGGATTGACCTGAAAACACTTTCCGGATATGAACCGGATGAATCGTATGTGATTACATTGAACTCAGAGGGTTATGTATCACAATTGTATAAGAATAAGGAATCTTCTTCTGAGCAGCATACATTGTGGATGTTTATTTATTCCGACGGTTATCTTCAGCAGATACAAGAAGATTATGACTATTATCCAGGTGACCATGAAGATGGAGATGAGGAAGATGGAAATGTGTCAATCGATCCAGGAGTATCTTCTGGCAGGATGGGACGTGCTTCGGATAGGTCTATTCTGCAATTGAACTGGCAGAATGGCAATCTGATGTCGACGGAGGGAGAATTCTCGGATGAAAGCTATATGAGTTATGCATATACTGAATACCTGAATGTAACGCCTTACTTTGATTTTAATGTAGTGGTTCGTCCGTTGTTCGGCAGTCATACTTATGAATATGATGACATGGTGTCCATGCTTTATATGTTGCGTATGATGGGTAAAGGTAGTAAGAATCTGGTAACGAAAGATATTGTGGACTGGGGATATCGTATGCCGGAACCGGGAGAACCGGAAGTGATACATGAAGATACATGGGCTCCTTTTGCATATAGCTTTACGGAAGATAATTATCTGGATGTAATTACTGGCAAGTGTACTTTGTATTCATACCAGGAGGATGAACATGGAAATCGTGTTTCAGAGTCTACGTCTTATTACAATGATGAATACCGTTTTGTATATGAATAAGTAATATTCTCTTTTGATGAAAAATAACCCCCTTTCTCTCTACTCCGCCTGAGTGTTGAGAAAGGGGTTGCTTATTATAGAGATAAGGGTATAGGGGCTTAGTATCCGCCGCCTAGTGCGTGATACAAATTGATAACTCCTTGTATCTCGTCAAAGCGGTCGGTCACGGTGTTTCGCTCTGCCTGAAGTAAAGCCTGACGGGCAGTAATTACCTCCAGGTAGTTTTGTGAACTGTGTTGCATCAGCAGTTCCGAACTTCGTAATGCCGACTGCAGGGACGTGCATTGTTGTTCGTCAAACTGAATACGCTTGCGGGCAGTCTGCCATTGAACCAGTGCATCGTTCACTTCTGCTCCTGCATCAAGTAGACTCTGTTGGAAAGTCAGCAAAGCTTCTTCCTGCTGGGCTTTGGCTATTTTCAGGTTGGCTATGTTCTTTCCCCGGTTAAATAGAGGTTGTACCAGAGAACCTACAGCAGAAAGCAGCCATTGTCCCGGATTGGTGATGGCTGCACCGGCTGCATTGGTCCATCCGGCAGAACCGCTCAGGGTGATACCGGGATAGAAGGCCGAACGGGCAGAGTTGGTGGCATAATAGGCTACAGCCAGCTGGCTCTCACATTGGCGTACGTCCGGACGGCGACTCAGCAGTTGCAGGGGGACTCCCGTAGAAAGAGAATCCGGAAACTGCTGGGCTTCGAGGGTGGAACGGCCTACCTCTTGCGGTGACATGCCTAATAGGGTAGAGAGTGAATTCTCCATTTCATTGATTTGGCGTTCGATGGAAAGCACGGATGCATCTACCGCCAGTTTGCTGGCTTCGGTCTGTGCTACGGCCATTTCGGTGGCCTGGCCAGCCCGCTTCAAGGCTTTCATCGTGCGCAGGCTTTCTGTCCAGGTATTTGCCGTGCGACGTGTGATGTCCAGTTGCTCGTCCAGCATCAGCAGGGTATAGTAGCTGTTGGCAATGGTTGCCACTAACTGGGTTTGCACTGCCTGACGATAGGCTTCACTTTGTTCGAGTGCGGCCTGTGCCCCGCGTTTGGCATTCAGCAGTTTACCGAAAAGGTCAATCTCCCAGTCGGCAGATACGGCCAGATTATAAGTTTGGGAAGGCTTGTTACCGTCCAGACTGGTAAGTGTTCCCTGCGGAGTCAGTGAGACCGAGGGAAGATAAGACAGTCGGGAAGTCATGAGCAAGGCTTCGGCCTCTTTCACTTTAAGACGGGCAATGCCTAAATCCGTGTTGTGAGCCAGTCCCGCCTCAATGAGTTGTTGCAGTTGCAGGTCTGTGAAGAGCTCTTTCCACGAAAGTGAGGCCAGTGAGGTCGTGTCTTCCACAGCCACTGGCTGGCGGTACAAGCTGTCGGACACCTTGACGTCACTTGGCCGTTCGTACGCCCGATAGATGTGGCAGCTGCTCAGGGTAGAAGCCAACAGGCAGGTGATTAGTATCTTATTTTTCATGCGTATAATCCTTTGGAGTTATTTCTTTTCAATCTTAGGCAACTGACGTTCCGGCATCAGCTTTTCTTGCAGGTACTGGAATACCATGAACAACGGTGGTACAATGAAGAGCAGGGCAATGGTTCCGATGAGCATACCTCCCACCGTACCTACTCCGATGGAGATGTTACCGTTGGCACCTACACCTGTGGAGAACATCAGCGGCAACATACCGAAAATCATGGTGAGCGAAGTCATCAGAATCGGGCGCAGACGGACTTGTGCGGCTGAAACGGCTGCCTGCATGATGGTCATGCCGTGGCGACGGCGTTCCGATGCATATTCTGTCAGCAGGATGGCAGTCTTCGAAAGCAAACCAATCAACATGATTAATCCGGTTTGCAGATAAATGTTGTTTTCCAGTCCGAACATCTTGGCGAAAAGGAAACTTCCGGCCAGACCGAACGGCACGGAAAGAATAACTGCCATCGGTACGAACAGACTTTCATACAAGGCACAAAGAATGAGGTAGATAAATACCACACAGATGATGAACACCAATGTAGTGGTATTTCCCGTATTGGACTCTTCGCGCGACATACCGCCAAACTCGAAGCCGTAGCCCGTAGGCAATGTCTGTGCAGCTACTTCCTGAATGGCTTTGATGGCTTGTCCGGAACTGTAGCCTGTGGCGGCTGCTCCGTTCACTTGAATGGCAGAGAACAGATTGAAACGGGTCAGCATTTCAGAACCGTACACGCGGGTCAGCTTCAGGTACTGGCTGATGGGACTCATCTTTCCTTCATCGTTACGTACGAAGATGCTGTGGAGCGATTCGGTGTCCAGGCGGAATTGAGGCGGAGCCTGCACCATGACACGATACAGCTTGGAGAAGCGGTTCATGTTCGAAGCATAGTTACCTCCGATGTAGCCCGAAAGGGTGCTCAGTACGTCGGCGGGTGATACACCGTTTCGTTTGCAACGGGCAGCATCCACTTCAACAAGGTATTGCGGGAACTTCGTATCAAATGAAGTGGTGGCACGGCCAATCTCCGGACGCTTGTTCAGTTCATCCAGGAACAGGCGGGTATATTTCAGCAAGTCTTCCGTGGTACCGCCTTTTTGGTCCTGCACATAGACTTCGAATCCGCTGTTTACACCGTATCCTGGAATCATCGGACGGGTAAAGGGCATGATGTCGGCACTGGAAATAAAAGCTGTACGGCGACTGATTTCCGCCATGACCGCATCGATGGCATCCTCTTTGTCAGGACGTTCGCTCCAGTCTTTCAGACGGATGGTGAACATACCGTTGCAGGCACCCTGTCCGCTTAACATGGAGTTACCGGTGGTATTGGAGTAGAGTTCTACTTGCGGAATGGTACGCAGGCAACTGTCTACCTGCTCCATGACTTTGCGGGTTTCCTGCACACTGTTGCCCGGTGAAGTACGTACATCGATAAACACGGTTCCCATATCTTCGTTGGGCACCAGTCCGGTTTTGGTAGTCATCATCAGGAAGGCAAATCCGGCGCAGGCTACTACCAGCAGTGAACCGGCCAGCCATTTACGTTTGAGCATGAATACCACGCCCACCTTATATTTGGTAACTAACCGATGGAAGGCGGTATCGAATGCGATATGGAAGCGGGAAGAGAAACTCAGCTTGCCTCCGTCTTCTGCAGTCTGGTGAGGCGTCATGATGAGGGCACAAAGAGCCGGACTCAGTGTCAGTGCGTTCAGCAGGGAGATGGCTACGGCAGCTGCCATGGTCAGACCGAACTGGGTATAGAACGTTCCGGTAGTTCCGCCGATAAAGCTTACCGGAATAAATACGGCCATGAAGACGAAGGTGGTAGTTACCAGGGCAGAGGTAATGCCATCCATGGCGTCGATGGTGGCCAGGTAAGACGACTTGTATCCTTCATCGAACTTGGCCTGTACCGCCTCGACCACCACGATGGCATCGTCGACCACCGTACCAATCACCAGTACAAGGGCAAAAAGGGTCAGCATGTTGAGGCTGAAACCCGCAAGAGAGAGAAAGGCAAAAGTACCTACCAATGACACGATGATGGACAGGGCCGGAATAAAGGTAGAGCGCAGGCTCTGCAAAAAGATGTACACCACGAGTACCACCAAGATGATGGCTTCAATCAGCGTTTTGATTACGCTCTTGATAGAAGCATCGAGGAAGTCTTTCGTACTCATCAGGTCGACTATCTTGATACCTTTCGGTAATGTCTTCGAAATTTCTTCTACGGTACGGTCTATCTCTTCAATTATTTCATTGGCATTAGAACCCGCTGTTTGTGCAATCATGATATTACAGCCCGGGTGACCGTTTACCTCACCGATATAATCGTAGGCACGCGTACCTAGTTCGATGGTGGCCACATCTTTCAGTCGAAGTACTTCCCCGTTGGGCAGCGACTTGATGACCATGTTCTCGTAGTCCACTTCGTTTTCGTAACGTCCGCGGTATTTCAGTACATACTGAAAGGTATTCTTGGCTTCGGCACCTAATGTACCTGTAGCTGCTTCCACGTTCTGTTCATCGAGTACGGTTGTAATGTCGGAAGGAACCAGCGAGTATTTCTGCATCTTGTTCGGGTCGATCCAGATACGCATGGAGTATTCGTAGCCGAATACGTTCACTTCGCCTACACCAGCAATACGCGAAAGGCGAGGCTCGATGTTGATTTTCATGTAGTTGGTCAGAAATGCTTCATCGAATGAATCATCCGGACTGTACACAGCCAGCTGCTTGATGTTACTGGTCTGTCGTTTGCGCACGGTGATACCGCTTTTGGTCACTTCGGCAGGAAGCAGACCTTCGGCCGTGGCGATACGATTTTGCACATTGACAGTAGCCATGTCCGGATCGGTTCCCTGGCGGAAATAAACTGTGATTCTTGCAGAACCGTTGTTGGAAGCTGTAGACGTCATGTACATCATGTTCTCTACCCCGTTGAGTGCTTCTTCCAGCGGTACGACCACACTCTTCAGTACGGTTTCGGCATTGGCACCCGTATAAGTGGCCGATACGCTGACCGTAGGCGGGGCTATTTCAGGAAACTGCTCGATAGGCAGCTGCGACAGGCCGATAAATCCCAGTATCAGGATAAGCACGGAAATGACACCGGCCAAAATGGGGCGGTCAATAAAAGTTCTTATCTTCATGGCTATCGGTTATTTTTCAGGTTCAGAAGTAGACGTTACATCCACGGCGGTTCCTTCACGCATCAGACCGGCTCCTTCGGCAATGATTACGTCGCCAGTCTGCAAGCCGGAAAGTACGATGTAGGTCTGTCCGTCATTGTATTTATAGACTGTAATAGGCGTAGATTGAGTTTTTCCGTCTACAACCTTCCAGGTAAATATTTTATTCTGTAGTTCGTAGGTGGCACTTTGCGGAATTGCAATGCAGTCCTTGTATTCTGTCGGGATGGATATGATACCGCTTCCTCCGTTACGCAGCAGATGTCCTTGATTAGGAAAAACAGCTCTCAGGGTAACTCCTCCCGTTCCTTCGTCTACTGTTCCGCTGATGGCATCGATACGCCCCGCATAGGAATAGGTTTTTCCGTTACTCATGGTCAGGCCGACAGACGGCAGTTTCTGACAGGCTTCTTCCAGCGAACCATATTCCTGAATCAGGTCGAGCATCTGATTTTCAGCCATGGAGAAATAGGCATATATTTCCGCATCGTCTGATACGGTTACCAAAGGTTCGGTAATGCTGCTGTTTACCAAGGCTCCCACACGATAAGGAATCATGCTGGCTACACCGTCTACCGGACTTTTTACTTCTGTGTATGACAGGTTGTTGCGGGCATTGGTTTCTTCTGCCTTGGCCTGTGCCAGTGCGGCTTCTGCCTGAAGCAGCTGGTTGCGGGCTGTCTGGCGGTCAAAGTCGGATACTACTTTCTCTTTGTAAAGTTCTTCTTTGCTGTCGGCTGTCAGCTTGGCGGTTTGCAATTGTGCTTCGGCGCTTTTCACATTGGCTAAAGCCGTTTCCAGTGCGGCACGATAAGGCACCTGGTCAATGACAAACAACACTTGTCCGCTATGTACGATGTCGCCTTCATTGATACAGATTTTGGTAATTGTGCCGTTTACTTGCGGGCGTATGTCTACCGCCTGCTTTCCGCGCAGTGTGGCAGGGTAGGTAGACTGTAAAGTCTGATGGGTAGTGGCTACAGTCAGTGTCTTATACTTTTCGCCGGGCATGTCTTTTTGCTTTGCACCGCAACTGGCAAGTAACGGCAGACAGCACAGCATCGTGAAATAAATGTAAGTCTTGATGTTCATATCCATGTGAGTTTAGTAATCATTCCTTCTTGAACGCATTCCTTTCTATTGCAAACTTACGTAGAACAAGGAAGAATGCAACACATGTGGTGATGAACACGCCGGATGTGGTGACGAACACGTTTGGTGTGGCTCCTTTCTCTGTGGAAAATGCATTATCTTTGCTTGTGAATAAGTAATTAAGTATGAAGAAAAACCGTATTTCCCTTTATATTGACCTCCTATTCTGTCTGGTCATTATGCCGTTGGCCATTATGCTGCTGCCGGTCGACCGCTGGATTGCCCATAATACAGCTTTCTTGCTCACGCTGGTAGCCTATGTGTACCTGCTGTATTTCGTATATCGCTGTGCTTGTTTGCCCAAGTTGTTTATGCAGCGGAAATACCTGCGCATTGCCTTGCTACTTGTGGTGCTGGCTGCAGTAACCGAGTTGCTTACGTATTTCCCGATGCCTGCTGAAGGTATCACGGCAGATACACAGTTGATGGCTGCCCGGATGAATATGCGCCGGCAGACTATCTGGTTTTTCTTTCTGGTAGTCACCGGATTCTCATTGGCCATTGAACTAACCTTCGAGTTATTCCGTCAGATACTCTCACGGCAGGAAGTCGAGGCAGAGAAAGACAAGGCGGAACTGGCTCTTTATAAGGCCCAGATTAATCCTCATTTCCTTTTTAATACCCTTAATACGCTGTATGCCCTCGTGCTTTCCGGATCGGACAAAACGGAGTCGGCTTTTGTGAAGTTTTCCGGAATCTTGCGCTATATGTATTCTCAAAGTGGAGCTGAACTCATTCCGGCAGCCCGTGAACTGGAGTATGTGCGTCAGTATGTGGATTTGCAGAAGCTTCGTTTGAACCATCATACCACGGTTAATCTTGTGGTGGAAGCTGTGTATGCGCAGGCACTGATTCCTCCTATGATACTGATTACGTTTGTGGAAAATGTATTTAAGTATGGCACTTCGTCGGAAACCGATTGCACTGTGCTCATTCATATTCATGTGGATGAGGCTTGTTTGTGGCTTGAAACGGAAAATGCAGTGATGCGCCGACGGGAAGACGGAGCATGCGGCATCGGTATCGCTAACTGCCGTAAGCGTCTGGAATTGCTTTACCCCGGTCGTTATACTTTACAGACAGGTGAGACGGACGGTATTTATCGGGTAAGGCTGGAGATAAAAATGAAAGATGAATAATAGGATGAAAGGGGATATTATGAGCAAGACACTAAAATGTATCGCGATAGATGATGAACCGATGGCCTTACTGGTTATTGAGCAATTTTGCAGGCGTAAAGGTGGAATGGAGCTGACTGTTTTTAGCGAACCTCGGATAGGGCTGGAGGCGATACGTCGTGACAAGCCCGATCTCGTTTTTCTGGATATTCAGATGAACAGTATCAACGGATTGGAGATAGCCGATACCTTACCGTCTGAATCTTGTTTTATCTTCACCACGGCCTATGCGGAGTATGCATTGGAGGGGTTTAATCTGGATGCCGTAGATTTTTTGCATAAACCTTTCTCGTACGAACGCTTTGAGGTAGCCGTGGAAAAAGCCTTGCGCCGTATGGATGTGCACCGTCCGGTACTTCCTGAGTGTCTGGTCGTAAAGCAGGAATACAACAACGTAAGTATTCCTCTGTCGGATATTTTGTATGTAGAGGCCTTGGGAAATTATGTAAAGATTGTGCGTGTGTCGGGCGGTCATGTGCTGACCCGCACAAACCTGAAAGCCATTACAGATATGTTGCCCGATGGAGCCTTTTTACGGATTCATCGTTCGTATGTGATTGCTGTTCCGTCTGTGGTCTCTTTTACCCGTACGCGGGTAGAACTGAAAGGACACGTCGGCGGGTTACCCGTAGGAGCACAATATGCAGCTCAGGTGGCAGAAGTGTTGGGGCGATAAGAAAAACGACCGATTTGTGATAAATGGGGTAAACAGATAAATGATTTATGGGGATACTACTTGCCGTTTTGTTATCTATTTTTGAAAATAAAAATTGATGCAGATTATTTAAAATTAGGATTGTTATGAGAACATTTATGTTAGCAGGTTTACTGGGTATTTTTTCATTACACAGCTTTGTTTATGCTTTCAATGGGGAAGAGAAGGCTTCTTCATCTTCAATGGTTTGTAGTCCAACACAGAAAGTACATAATGCAAATTTTGATCCCACTCTTCTGAAATCCTTTGTTCCGCGTGTTACGCCTCAGACGAAGAAGGTAAATTATGATGGAACGACACCTAGAGTATCGGCTTTCTCAGAGGGAATAGCCTATGTAAGTATGGGAAATACATCTGGTTATTATATAGATAGTTTGGGTAATAAACTTTTTGATTTTGAAAAAGGTTATGGAAGTGCTCCTTTATTTTCTTGTGGAGTATTGATGATACATAATTCAAGGACTTCAGAAGCGATTATTCTAAATAAAAAGGGAGAGGTTATCAAGAAGATTCCGAATGTAATAAAATGTACTCCTTTTGTAGATGGAGTTGCCGCAATTACTGCTGGCGTACGTGGTAAATTCGGTATGGAGCATTATAATATGTATATCAATACGAAAGGAGAACCTCTATTCAAAGATTTAATATTTAGGTCTACATTAGAAGGCTTGAAAACTCCTTCTCCTTTGAAAGAAAATCGTTCAGCTTTTTACGATTATCAGAAAAAATTATGGGGATATCGTGATGCTAAAGGAAAAGTGGTAATTCCTGCAGTTTTATTGGAAGCAAAGGATTTTAGTGAGGGGGTAGCCTTGATTTCAATGAAAGATAAAAGTGGTATCCAAAAATGGGGATACATTGATTCGATTGGAAAGTTTGTAATTGACTTGAAATATACAAAAGAACCAGGCTCGTTTTCTAATGGATTAGCTGTGGTAGTAAATAAGGAGAATAAATGTTTTTTCATTAATAAGCAAGGAGAAATTGTTTCCAAGGCTTATTCTGGAGCAACCGATTTTCATAATGGATTAGCGGTTATAATGGATGAACAGTGGGATAAATTTATTATTAATGCCAATTTTGAAGTTGTTTCTGCCTTTAATCCTCGGTTTTCCAATAAACTATCTTGTCCTTACCCCTATGGCTCCTCAAGTAATATTGTTTGGAAAGGAGATGACTTGTATGTTGACAGAACTTTGCTTAGTCCTATGGGAGATATGTTGATTACATATATAGATGAGCCTTTTGAGGGAGGATATGCTCCTTGCTATTTAAGATCTCATAATTCGCCAGATAATAAAGAACATATTGGTTTTATTAACCGTAAGGGAGAGTTTGTGTTAGAGTTTGTAGAAAATGAATTTTAAGGAGAGATGAAAAAAAAGTATTTTCATTTTTATCTCTTGAATAATAAGCAATTGTATTTTTATATCACTTTAAGATTCTGACTGTAACTTCTTCCCACAGGAATTTTCGTGCCGTTGTAGAGCGTGATTTCTTTGCTGGTGTAACTCGCTATGCGATGAACCGGTACAATGAAAGACTTATGTACACGTACGAACTTCTCTGTGGGAAGAAGTTCTTGCATACTTTTCATGCTGGTTTGTGACATCAGGCTTTGACGCTCCGTCAGATGAATGCGTACGTAATTATCCATGGATTCAATGTAGAGAATATCCTTTAGTTTAATCTGTACATTTTTATATTCGACTTTCAGGGTGATGCCCTCATCGGCAAAAGATGGATGGGCAGAAAGCTGCTGAAGTTTGTGAAGTTCGATGGCCTTTTGGACAGCCTTTTCAAATCGATGGTAAGAGAAAGGTTTGTGCAGAAAATCTACGGCACTCAGTTCAAATCCGTCGAGAGCATATTGGGCATACGCTGTGGTAAATATAAGCAAGGTGCCCGGAGGAAGGTCACGGGCCAGTTCCACTCCGTTCAAGTCGCCCATTTCTATATCGAGAAACAAGATATCCGGTCTGCTTCTTCTTACCTGCTCCATCCCCCGGAGAGGATTGTTGAAGGTAGTCAGTTCTATATTCCCATAGCGTTGGCAAAAGCTGGTTATGATTTCCAACGCCATAGGTTCATCATCAATGGCAATGCATTTCAAACTCATGTATTCAAATTAATGCGTAGGGTTACGTGAAATAGCCCTTCTTTCTTTTCTATCCGCAAGTCATATCTGTGGGGGTAGAGCAGTTCCAGGCGTTTCCGGCAATTCTCAATGCCTATACCTTTAGACTCGTTTATCGGGGAATGGTTTAATAACGGATTACGGGTTGTGAATAATAATTCCCCGTTTTGGGCCTGGATACAAATGTAGGCATCTCCTGGTTGATGAGAAGAAACCCCATGTTTGAATACATTTTCCACAAAAGTAATTAATATCATGGGAGCGATACCCAATTGTTCTGTTTCGTCGTGTTCGTAAGAAAAATGGATATGAAAGTCCTTCGGCATCCGGTATTTCTGCAGTTCGATATACTGACGGATGTATTCCGTTTCCGTACGGATTGGAATTTTATCTTTTGTGTTGTGGGCATACATGTATTTCATCAGGCTGATGAATTGGGTAAAGGCATCCTCGGCTTGAGGGGAGCCGGTCACTACCATGGCATACAGTGTGTTCAGGTTGTTGAACAGAAAATGTGGATTTATCTGTGCCTTGTAGAGTGCCAGTTCTGCCTTTTTCTTTTCGAATTCCACGGCTTGACGCTGCATAATCTGATGGTAAAGTTCGGTGAGCAATCCCACGGCCATGCTGAAGGTAGTGACCACTACATACAAAAACCAGACAGCCTGTTGCTGTAATCTGATTTTGGGTATGTGCTGAATGAATTTCGGCTTGCGCATCCGGTGCATCGGCACCTCCATCTGGTAGCGGGTAATGAGATAAGTGCCTGCAATGGTAAGCAGAATAAGAAGGATGGCTATCCAGAACTTCCGTTTGTCGGCAAACAGGAAAGGCATAGTGAGCCGGCGATTCAGGATGTAGATAAGATACAGCCATGAAACCAGTAGATATACAAAGGTGGAATTATTCACCAGCCAGCGTTCGATGGGTAACAAGGTAATCATGGCCGGAAGTAATATCAGACAAAAGACCAGGTCAATGTAAAACGGAAGATTTTTGATGTGCCACATAACTTATTCCTTTTTCTGCAAAAATACGGATTTTCGGGACCTCCTGAAAATAACCTCCGGTCCGTTTGCCACTACATTGGTGTCGTTTACCCTTACTTTCGGGATAGCGTAGAAATTGTATCTGAAACTGGCCTAATTTTGTTTGTGGAAAAAGGAACGAAAACAAAAAAACATAGGTTATGGCGAGATTCATTTTTACACTGGTAAGTTGGGTATTCCCGTTGGTACTGATGGCACAGAGCCTTTCAGGAACGGTAACGGATAAAACCACAAAGGAGGGCTTGATTTCGGCTACAGTACAGTTGGTGTCATCCGACGGAAAATCAAGTTATACATCGACTGATTTGAACGGAAACTTTCAGT
Organism: uncultured Bacteroides sp.; assembly: GCA_945965395.1. Taxonomy (GTDB): domain Bacteria; phylum Bacteroidota; class Bacteroidia; order Bacteroidales; family Bacteroidaceae; genus Phocaeicola. The sequence continues at coordinate 9,864 of CAMFND010000055.1, read as the reverse complement.
TTAAAAAACTGCAGCCGGGAACTTATACCCTTCAGGTGACGTATGTGGGATACAAGTCCTATAAGGCAAAGCAAACGCTTTCAGAAGGGCAGGAAAAACGGGTAAAAATAGAAATGACTGAAGATGCACAGTTATTGGGCGAGGTTTCCGTGCAGGGACGTGCCACACGTGCCGAACAGCAAGGTGACAGCCTGTTGTATAATGCTGAAGCCTTTCAGGTGATGATGGGAAGCTCTGCCGAGGATTTATTGGCCAAGATGCCGGGAATCGTGGTAGAAGGCGGTACGATTCAGGCACAGGGAGAGCAGGTGCAGAAAGTACTGGTAGACGGAAAGGAATTCTTTGACGGCGACGTGAATCTGGCCATCAAGAACCTGCCATCGGATGTGATAGCCAGCATTGAGGTGTTCGACAAGAAAAGCGAGCAGGCCGAATTTACCGGATTTGATGACGGTGAGGAAATAAAGACGATTAATATCGTGACGAAGGGTGGCTTCCGTCAGGGGACATTTGGTGAAGTTTCCGGTGGGTATGGTACGGACGACCGTTACAAGGTAAACGGAAACCTGAACTTCTTCAATGACGACCGGCGTATTTCTGTGCTGGGCATGTCGAACAATGTAAACCAGCAGAACTTTTCGCAGGAAGACTTGGCTGGTGTCATGTCGGCTGGTAATAGCGGCAGAGGGCGTGGAGGTCGCGGCGGCGGTGGAGGACGCTCCGGAGCTCCGGGTGGAAGCAGTGCTTCTAATTTTATGGTGGGAAGCCTGGGAGGAGTGACCTCTGCCAATGGATTCGGTTTGAATTACGTTGACCAGTGGGGTGAAAAATGGAAGATGACCGGTAGTTACTTCTTTAACCAGTCGGACAACCTGACCCAGCAGCAGACTGACAGAGAGTATTTTGAATCTGTATTGCCCGGAATGACCTATAGTGAGTATCAGGAGAACTCCATGAAGAACTGGAATCATCGTTTCAATATGAAGTTGGATTATCAGATGACCGAACGTACCTCACTGCAGTTTCGTCCTACGCTGAGCTTTCAGAACAATGACAGTTACGGACTTTTGCAAGGGCAGAACTTAGTGAACGGAACGACTGACAGTGAAACGGAAACCACTTCTTTCGGGAAAAGTAATGCCTATAATGTAGGAGCCGATTTGATGCTCCGTCACCGCTTTTTGAAAGAAGGACGTACGTTGTCGTTAATGCTAAGTGGAAAGATGAGTAATACAGACGGAGATATGTATACGGATTATTTGAATACGCTATATGGACTGGAACTATCTCCGGTGACGGACGATTACAGCCAGTGGAAGCAGACGATGAACCGGCAGTACACCCTGCGCTCTAACTTGAGCTATACCGAGAAACTGACAGATAACCTGCAATTGCAGTTGGGATATAAAATGAGTTATACGGACTCCGAAAACGATAAAAAAACGTACGACCGTTCTGCCGTGACCGACCTTTATGACCAGTTGGACGAAAGTCTTTCGAACGAATACCAGTCGGGTTACCTGACTCAGGCGGGAAATGTGGGACTTCGTTACCGTGCCGGTAAACTGAGCGCCATGTTAGGAGTCGATGCACAGTGGGCAAACTTGAAAGGCGACTTGGTCTATCCTCAGCCTGATGGACTGTCGCATAAATACTTCTCTGTGTTGCCTTCGTTCACGTTGCGTTACTCGCTGGACCGGACCAACTCTTTCCAGCTTCGTTATCGCAGCAGGTCTTCTTCTCCTTCAGTAACCGACTTGCAGAACGTGATAGATAATTCGAACCCGTTATTCCTGTCTGCGGGAAATCCGAACCTCGACCAGCAGGTATCCCATACGGCCAATCTGCGTTATTTGCGCACCACAAAGTCCGGACATACCTTTATTGCCATGGTGGGGGCCACTATACAGCAGGACTATGTGGCCGACAGTACTTTCGTAGCCAAGGAAGACATTGCCTTGTCGCCTACGGTCACGCTAAACAAAGGTTCACAGTTTACCCGTCCGGTCAATCTGGATGGATATTACAGTTTCCAGTCTATGGTGACCTACGGTTTTCCGGTCGATTTCCTTCGGAGTAACATTAACTTCAGTCTCTCGGCCAATTATGCCAATGTGCCCACTATCTTCGACGGAGTAGAAAGCCGTACACGTGAACTGAACCTGATTCCGAAGCTCATTATCGGAAGTAACATCAGCAAGAACCTTGATTTCACCGCCTCCTATTCGGCCGGAATCAACAAGATGTTCAGTTCGCTGGATACCGCAGCAGAAAGTGATTATGTGATGCATACAGCAGCCGCCAAATTAGGCTGGACTTTTTTCTGGGGACTCACCTTCCGGAGTACATTCAATTACATTGGCTATACCGGACTGGATACCGGTACGGAAGATTATTTCTTGTGGAATCTTTCGTTAGGCAAGAAGTTCCTGAAGAATAATGCAGCGGAAATCAGAATAGAAGCCTTCGATGTACTGAAACAGAATCAGGCCTTTACACATCGCACGGGCAGCAACTATTACGATTACGTGAACAGCAACGTGCTGCAACCCTATGCCATGATTAGTTTTGTATATACAATCAGATAACCTTTAAAACAAGTTGAAAATGAAGAAAATTCTTTTTGTAGCCCTTGTGGCTATGCTGGGTCTGCAACCGACAGATGCACAGCGTAAAGGTGGCAATACCCGTACTCCTGAACAGATGGTGGAAAAACTTGATAAAAAGTTGAACCTGACCGATGAACAGGAAAAACAGATTACGACGCTTTATGCAGACTTCTTTAAGCAGGAACTATCGCGTGAAGAGCGTAGGACTGCCATGCAGGAACTGAACAAAAAAATAGAAGCTCTGTTGACCGATGAGCAGAAGACTGCATTTGAACAGATGAAGAAAGAACGTCCGCAGCGAAAACGTTAATAATCTGTAGTTTCCGTTTGTGATATGGCCCTGTCAGCTTGAAATGCTGATGGGGCTTTTTATTTATACCCAATAAATAGGAGTATGAAATCGGTTATTTATGGTAATATATTTTTTAATATTATCGTGTAATTTTGTTAAAAATAAGTTTTGAAGACAGAATAATAGGAAATTAAGGCTATGAAGAACTGCTAAGTCCTTGTATTCGTCAAGGAATGTTACTCATAATGCGAATGGGGTCGGGGACTTATGCAAGCGTGACTTTTGAAGAATGTAACGGGGAATAAAAAGACTTCATTTCGTCATCGCGCTAAAGAATCCGTATTGCAATATCGGGGAAGTTGCAATGCGGATTCTTTTTTTGTATAGTGACGTCCGTTATGCCGGAAACCAGAAATGTATTACCGTTCCTTGTCCTTCTTTCGAGGTGATGTCGCAACCGCCTTGCAGTTTGTCACAACGTTCCTTGACGCTTCTCAGTCCCAGTCCTGCTTGAAGGAAATCATTGGAAAGCTTATCGGCGGAGAAACCTTTTCCGTCGTCTTCAACGATAAGATTAACCTGCCCGTCTTCATAGCTGGCAGTGATGTAAGCCTGTTGGGCATTGGCGTGTTTCAGCATGTTGGATATGATTTCCTGAAGAATGCGGTACACTTCCTGAGTTTGGTCGGCCGGAAAGTCTATCTGCTGAATGCTTTCTTCTATGTAGCACTGGATATGAGGTGTTTTCAGCGATTTCAGCTTATCCGTGTAAAATGTGAGTACCTGATACAGGCTAAAGTTGCTGAGGGCAGGAGTTGCCAGCTGATGCGAAAGGTTGCGCAGATTTTCCCTGATTTGTTTGAGTTGAGTCGTTATAGCCGGGTTGTCCGACTGTTTCATCTCCATTTCTACAGACAACAGATCATTGCATACCCCGTCGTGCAGCTCTTTGGAAATACGATTGTGGCTGTCTTCCAGTCCACAGATGTATCGTTCGGTCATTTTCTTGTGCATGTCGGTAAGCAAGAGTTGTCTTTGCATCTCCTTCTCCTTGATTTCTTTTTCCAGTTTCAGTTGCTTCAGGTTGAATGCAATCTTTCGTTTATGCATGCTTATGACCAGAATAATGAGCAGCAGCAGGGCCAAGATAAGTATGCCCCCGATGGTGTAAGTGCGTATCAGGTAAGCAGCTTTTTCCTCGGCACGTTTTCCGTTGAGTCCGGCAATCTGCAAGTCTTTTTCCTTCAGGTCCAGTTCAGCCTCAAATCCGGACAGACGGTTCTGAAAATATTGGTCGTTTAGTTTCTCATTGGCCTGATACGCCTCCAGCATGAGCTGATAAGCTAATTGTCCGTTGTTTCTTCTGCCTTCTATTTCGGCCAGTGTAAGCAGGATTTTGGGTAACAGGCCGGAAGGATTCTTTCGGGCAAAGTCGGCTGCTTTCATAACGTAGTTACGTGCCTGAAGCAAGGAGTCCGTATCATGGAATAACATGTAACCATATAAGTACTCTAAATTCGCAATATTAGCCTTATTGTGTGTCGTGTTTTTATAGCTCATGGCTTTCTGGTAGTATTGCAATGCCTGCCGGGGCTTTCCTGCATCTCTCGATACTCTGGCATATTGCGTGTAAGCCAATAGCTTGAGGCCGTCGGGCATTTCCGGACGGAGTTTCTGGATGGCCAGTTTTAGCGTATCCATTGCCTGGACAGGCTGCTGGTTGTTAGCTAGCAAAATAGCATGGTTACACAGTCTGTTTACTTCCCCGATGCGATAATCAATGGTAAGAGTGTCGGTTTGTGGATAAGCAAACATTTTACGAGAAATCTGTATGGCTTCATTGTTCTTGCCCGTTTCATTATACAGAATGGAAATGTTGGATACGATAATGGCTGCCAGGTTGTAATTCTGCAAGTCCTCAGTAATGGCGAGTGCCTTCTGATAAAGTGAGATGGCATTGTCGAGCATGAACAGTCTGCGGTGTATGACTCCTGAAAGATTGTAGGCTTCTGCTAAGTTCACAGAATCCTTTACTTGTTCCAGTTGATTAATAGCCTCTTCTGCTGTTTCTCTTGCAGCCGGCAACTGGTTGCTCTGCCATTGCCCGTAGGCAATTTCATATGTAGCAATTGCCGCAATTTCCTGGAGCTGATGTGCTATGGTATTTTCTGGAAACTTTTCCAGTGCCATTGCGTTTTCCCGGATTTGGGTCAGTAGCGTATTTGCCTTCTCACTGTCTCCCTTCTGGTTGAGAAATCGGGCATAGTCCAGGGTAATATTCAGCGCATAAAGCTTATCCTGCTTGTAATGGTCTTCGTGGATAATAAGATTGTACACTGAATCCATCTGTGCATACTCACCGTTATTGCCGAATGAATGCAGCAAATCAGCCAGTTTGTCATTCTTCTTATTGGCATTTAGGAACGCACTCAGACTGAGAAATAGGAAAAAAAGAATCTTTTTCATTCTGTAATCCAACCTTTTAAAAAAGCAATTCGCATAAGATGTGATACGTTGGTAGCCCCACTTTTCAGCAAGATGTTCTTTCTCATCGTATCAATAGTATTTTTGCTGAGATTAAGTTTGTGGGCAATTTCATCGGAAGTAAGGCCACATGACAGCATCTGAATGATTTCGTTTTCACGCGGGCTTGGTGTATAAGTAATGGACTTTGCCGTAGAATGGTCGCCCATGATAGACAGTACGACATTCAGCGCAGTAGGCGAATAATATTTATTTCCTTCGTGCAAGATGTTATGTATGGCCTTTTCTATTTCTTCTATTTTATCATTTTTGGTCACGATACCTGCTACTTCCGCTTTGATCAGCAGTTTGATAATCCAGAACTCCGTATGCATGGTATAGATGAGTTGAGGAATATTCGCACCTTTTTTTTGCAGGTAGGTTATGACATCCAGGGCTGTTTTATCCTGAATCTCATAATCTATAATTAGCAGGTCGGGAGTATGATCGTTCAGGTAATTATATAACTCAGAATAATGATGTCCGGCAGTTATTTGGTATTGCTGGTTGTTTGCCAGCAATTGTGCAATCCCTTCGGTAATGATGGGATGATCGTCTAAAATATATATACTTTTCATGGGAATGTACGTGTGTTGTGTTTTTGCTTTTTACAAAGATGGTAATTTTTCTTTCGTTATGCAAATAGAAGGAAATTTTTGTCTTTATGTCAGGTAAAAAAACTATTTCAAATACAATTCAGTAAAACTTAGAGATGTAAATGGAAAGGTGTAAAGGTGATTTTTATGTTTCTCTGGTGCGAAACCTACGTTTCTCAAGGCCGAACTGTACGTTTTCCGCATGGGAAACGTATGGTTCCGCTTCGGGAAACGTAGAATGTGGTAGTCGGTTTGTGAGTTTATGTAGGTGGATTTTGTTGTTTTTGTGTGGGGATGTGAATAGGTGAGAAATTATAGCTTTGTTCCCACTTTGGTAAAGTATAGGTATTCTTTTCGTGCCTGTTCTGATAATGTTATTCTGTACATGCCCGTTTTAAGAAATCTTCTATGCTTTCACCTTCATTTTGGGATATAGAGTTCCCGTTCTTAATATCCTCTTCGCCTTTATGAATTGCTTTCATTGTGTCGGGTGACGACATGAGGTACTCCGTTTCCTTTAGAGAATTGTATTCATCCAAAGAAATTATTACTACTCCTTTGCCATTTCCATGATTGACAACTACGGTATCATAATCATCAATGACCGCATCAATATAGCTTTTCAAGTTGGCTTTTAAATCTGTGTAATTGGTTGTTCTCATAAACCTTCCTTTGTTATATTGCAAAAATACGTACTTATTTGCGTATTTATGAGTATGAGTGGTTAATTATTTGGCATTTAAAAAATATTCGTAAATATGCTCTGTTATACTTTGAAAACTCAGAGATAGAGATTCATAGTGGAGAGGAGTTTGTCTTTTCTATTACTTGTCGTGCCCTAAAGAATTTGAGTTTGCAGAAAATATACCGACAAGTCAGTACTAAGTTAGTATTAAGTCAAAAGGAGATAAAAACTATATTGGAAACATGCTTGCTCGAAAATTCTTTAACTCAGATTATTGCTTTATTTAATTTTAGTGATAGGGCAAAGTTTAAGAGGAAAGATATAAATCCTCAGATTGTAGAAAGATTGTTGGCAATGACTGTTCCTGATAAGCCTAACAGCCGTTTGCAGAAATATTATACCACTGAAAAAGAGAAATCACTACTATGCTAAGACGGAAGCAATTGACATTCCATATTCAAGATTTGCAATGTGCTGGTCATATCATCGAAGAGTTATCTAAACTACTATAGTTAGCTAACTTCGACATGAGTTCTATTGAACTGACTATCAAAGAAAACAGACTAGTATTCAAAATCATCAAAAAAGACATTGATATACTGATAGACCGTTTGCTGCGTGTTTTTTTAGCAATAAACATACTCTTATGTAATTGAACGGATGTTATTGATTACAAATGTTCATTTAGCAAAATGGATGAAGACAACCCAAGTACCCGTCAATAAATGGATAAATGACAGTCTGATAAGACCCAGCAAGAAATCATTCACCAATCTGGAATTCTTTGATATAGACCTGCTTCGCAAACAAAAACAATAAAATTACATTTTCTTTTATCATTTATATTAATTGTGCCAATTAGTACCAATTCAAGTCATTTGCTGCCAAGCCTTGAAAGGCTGTCGGGCAAATGTCTTCAAATGATATTAAATGTCCGCTGTTGGCATAACTGATATAGATATTATTCTGTTTTTATGAACTTTTATTTTTATATTTCCTTTGCCGCATCAACGTTGAGATAGCTGTGACGACAACTTATTGTTTAATCCTTAAAATGTTTGATTATGACAAATATCATTGTCGCAACAGAGAAACAGATTCAAGAAGCTGTATTTAATGGGGGGCAAAATTCTTTTCAGAGAATCAACAGGTAATACCAGCTCCCGATTTACTTGATACGTTAAGTATGCTCAATGCCTTGAAGGTGTTGGAGGATAACTGCTTTCCGACAATCTGCAACGGCTTCAAACGGAGATTTTTGGAATGAAGCTCCGGCTTTCAGTTGGCAGAAATGAGTGGGAGAAATTCTGTTTCTTTTGTTCGTCAATGGTTATCAGTTCAAACGGAATATGCAACTTTCTGACAATGACTTGAAGTACCGTTTTATCAAAATGTATGGTGGTATTTCAGGAAATGAATTGGATACATTGGAAGTGGTATTCTATCGTGGCAGAGATAAAACTGTCATTCGAAATATCCGTAATGAGGTAGAAGATTTTGAATACCGTACACGGGTAAGAGCTGAGAAGTTTGAAAAGGCAAGGTTGTTACAGCAAGAAGCGGAGGAATTAAGCTGTAAATGATTAGTATTAAACAAGCCTTTCTTTTGGAGTAAATAACAAAGAAAGGCTTGTTCTGCTAAACTTAAATTACTCTTTATTAAGATAATTATCGTATCTTTGTTATTATTACGACAATAGGTGTAGGATTAATATATTACATATATTCTATAATGATTTTGTTTTGGGTATAGAGTTTTAACTTGAAAGTTTATTTATAATTGAAACTTGGTATGAAAAAATTATTTTTAATGTTGCTAATTGCGTTTATGTTATTTCCTTCGTGTCAAGAAAATAAGATGTATAATGCTTTCCTTGATAAAAAAGGAAAGAAGGTTGTTCAATTGGTTGAGAAAGATGACACAGATAAGATTGCTTACTTAGCAATGTTTCAATATTCAAATAAAGATTCTATACTAAAAATGTCTAAAGATATTGCGCAATATTATAATATTGAAGGATATGATATGTTTATTGGTGATTCCTTGTTCTATTTTATATCGGAAGAAATGAAAGATAGAGGATATACTTTATATAATTCACCTACTGAAATGCGTATTGCCCCTTATCAGTACAGAAATGAATATGTTAATAATGGTGATACAATAGCTAGAATTGTAAAACGAGATATCTCAGATGGCAGAAAAGCTGCAATTTTAACAGATAAGAAGTATAGCAGAAAAGATACAACACTTCTCAAAAAGATAATCGACTTCTTTTATCTTGATAAAGCATATATTTGGGATTCAATATCTACTAAAATTTATTTTGCATTTGAAGAGGATGAAATATTTAATGCTTATTCTTTTTATCAGAGATTTACAAATGAATTCTTTTTTTGGGATGAAGCAACTGAAGAAAATCGATTTTCTATTAATGGGGCTCATGTTTTAAATATAGGCGATAGTAGATTATTTATAAAATATCGAACTAATAGGTTTCTTACAAGCAGGGAAATATTACAAATAAAGCAAGAAAAACTCAATGCAAAATGGAAAGAAGTTGTGTATTTTTATACTCCTAATGATGATAAAAAAGATTATGCTTCTATACATTATAACAAGGAAAAGAATGAGTATACTATATTTATGTTTAATGAAAAGAAAACATATATTTATAATGCCTCTAAAGATTCTTGGAGTAGTAACAATCATCAATGAATTTACCATCAGTGCAGACATAAGGACGTGGCATTGACAAGACTTGCAAGGTGGTATGACGAAGTAGACAAATCAGGCTTCATTGCCTTTGGAAGAGTGGCAAGATCCATACAGACACATTGTCTGGAAATCATAAACTTCTTTGAAAAGCGTTCCACAAACTCTGCATCTGAATCCTTTAATGCTAAAATAAAGAACTTTCGTGCGCAGTTCAGAGGAGTAAAGGATAAGGCGTTCTTCTTGTTCAGATTAGCTAAAATTTATGCTTAAACAACAAATCCCTCAGCTTTTTACGTTGACCCGAATCTGGTTTAATTGCTGGTTTAATTCTCTCGATTAGACCGCCGCTTATAGTGATAAGCCTAAAAACAAAAAAGCATCGATAATCATCAGATTATCAATGCTTTTTATCAGTCGGGGTGACTGGATTCGAACCAGCG
>CAMFND010000054.1 GCA_945965395.1 uncultured Bacteroides sp. | reverse complement strand
GTCCCAGCTCCTTCTTGAGAAAGACCTTGAACGATTCGGCGAACTCCCCGGTGATGTCCGAAAAGGCGATGTCCTTCATCCCGCGGGATTCGACGAACTGCCTGAGATTGAGCTGTGTGGTCTTCGACTGGCGGTAGGTCGAGGTGGAGTTGATCTCCTTGGAGCGGACCCTGAGACGTTCGCGTTCCACCTCTCCGGCCTGCAGGAGATATTCCGGCACGGAATTGGCACCTGACACGGTGGTCTTGAGCAGCTCGGCCGTGACCACCCCCTGGTTCCTCAGCAGGTTCCCGTACGCCTTCTCCAGCCGGCTGCGGAAGGCGGCAAGGCGGTTGTTCTCCCTGACTGTTTTGGTTTCATACTTCTTGCTGTCCCAGTCACCGGGCCTGCAATAGATGCCGGTGGTAACGGCTGACTTCTTGCCGTCAATGCTGATGCGGCAGAGGACGGCGGTCGTACCGTCCGATTTCACCTTGTTACGGTTGATGTAGAATAAGAGTTTGAATGTACTGCGCATGATAATGATATTTTTTAGGATTAAAGAATGAGTTTCAAATCACGGGTCGTCTCGATGAACCTGTCCATGTCCTCGAACAGTCTCTTAGGGGTCACGCGCGCGTAGACTTGGGTGGTCTTTATGTTGGAGTGTCCCAGCATTTTGCTGATGGTCTCGATCGGAACCCCCTCCTCGAGCGTGACCAGGGAGGCGAAAGAATGTCTTCCCATGTGGTAGACGAGGTCCTGGCTGAGCCCCGCCATCAGGCGCAGGGATTTCATGTTGGCCCTGAGCGTGTGGTAGTCCTGCGGCGGGAAGAGGGTGGCGCGGGTATCGTCACGGTACTTTTCGATCAGTGCGAGGGCCTCCGGCAGCAGCTTGACGCGTCCGAGGTAGTCGGTCTTCTTCCGCCGGTATTTCAGCCAGAGGCTGCCCTCGTCATCCCAAAAGAGGTTCTCCCGGGTGATGCTTACCGCATCGGCATAGGCGGTACCGGTGTAACAGGCGAAGAGGAAGAGATCCCGGGTGATGACATGTGACCTGCGTTTTTCTGGTATCTCCAGATCACGCAGCTTCTCGAAATTCTCACGGCTGAGTGCTTTCGGTGTTGTCTCCTTCTGCTTGGGCAGCTTGAAGTGGCAGAAATGATATTTCTCCGAGTGCCCTTCCTTGTAGGCGATGCGGCAGATCTTTTTCAAGATAGACAGGTAATGGCGCACCGTCTCCATCGCCAGTCTCTTCTTTTCCAGGCAGAAGTCCTGGTAGTCACGGATGAACTGCTCGTTGAGCTGTCCGAAAGCAAGGTCCGAGACCTTGAATTCCGTTTTGATGAATTCGGCAAGGGTGCGCCGGGTGTACACGTAGGTCGACATTGTTGTCGGCGCACGGTCCACGCCTACACGGGCCTTCATCTCTTCATTGTGCCGGTCGAGAAGTTTGAGCAGGGTCATCTGCATGCCCGCGTTACCCTGGAACATGTCCCTGACCGCGGCGGCATCGAAATCCTTTTTCCTTTCCATGAGGGAATTGAAGGCCGAGTGTACGGCAAGCAGCAGTCTCTCTATTTTTTCATTGGTCTCCACCGCTTCACGGCTCTTGCCGTTCAGCCGGCTCTCACGTGCGTTCCATAGTCCGGGGGTACAGGAGAGCTTGCAGCTGAACTGCGCCATCGTGCGGTTGAGGGTGATCCGTCCCATGATCGGGGCCTTGCCGGTCTTGTCCGGCTCGCTCTTTTTCAGGTAGAGCAGCACCTTGAATTTTTCCACTTTCATAACGCTCTTTTTAGGTTGTAAAAATACTCCTTTGAAAAGCGTCCTTTGGCATGCAAAACATTGATAAACAGTGAATACAAATCCGCTTTGTTCCTATCGGTAAAAACTTGGTTACCTGCCGTTGTTTCCGAAACAGGCGGCTAACAGTCTGGTAACTGAAACGCTGCAATATTTTGTTTTCTTTTGCAGGTCTGTTTATTATGCAATTTTCGCAAAATGCTTAATTATAAACGATTTACGTTTAATTCTCGTCATTCTGTTTTTTATTGCATTTCTAAATTTTACTTATAGCACCCGGCACACGTTCGCCACGACCACCACGCTGGCAAAGGGTGTGCCCATTGAAACCGTCAGCAAGATGCTGGGACATACTAACATTGAAACAACACAAATTTACGCCCGCATCACTAACAACAAGATTAGCAGCGATATGCAGGGGCTTGACAAGAAATTTGTCGGTATCGAAAAGATTTATAAGGAAGTCGCCATGTGATTTTGATTATAGGGAACAGGTCGTAAACTGCGACCTGTTCTTGCTGCATTATTCCAACATTACTTAATCCTTAAAATATACAATTATGGGCTTGCAGATGCTTTCCCGGTTATTCCATGTTTGAGTTGGGCAAAGACGAGTGATGATCGGGAGCTATCACAATTTGTGATAACTCCTGACAACATTCGTCATACGCCTATTTCGCCAATGGCTATCATCCATCATGCGGGCAGTCTGTGGACTACCCGTATTTTTTATATCCTTTTCCAAAGCCACATTCCCCGAAACGCCAGCGGTGCATGGCATCGCAGACTGTCTTTCGTGAAAAGAGCCTTTGGAAACCCGCACAAGAGTATCGGAAGGTGAACTCCCGATACACTTCTTTTTCCCGCCCGCATAGGCAATTCCCTAATGGACTGAATGGGGAACAAGAACTTTTCCCCTGTTTCCCAACCTGTAAATCTTCCTCATTAAGCAGTCCTCCAGCCGGGAGGTCGTTTTTATCATTTCAATAGGCAAAGGTAGTTACGTGTTCTTCACGGGTTTGCAAGGTCAAGCCTTTTCAGGTTTGGCGAAAAAATCTTCCCTGCGACATTCGTTGCGAGGTATTTTTTCCACAAAACCCTGCAAACTCTAAACACTGCCCTTTTAAGCCTATGTGAAACGAAAACGACCGCCCCGACCGGAAGACGCATAAAAAAAAAGTCGGATTTACGGGAAACAGGAAAAAAGTTCAGTGAAACTTCAACTCCCTCACCTCTCAAATCCGCATAAAATCAAAAACTTAAAAATTACAGCAATATGGAAGCAAAGGTATTATCGGAAGCAAAAGTTTATGTAGGCACTTACGGCAAGTATAATAACGGTTCATTGTCCGGCGCATGGCTCGACCTTTCGGACTATTCGGACAAGGAAGAATTTTACGAAGCCTGCCGGGAACTGCATGGGGACGAGGAAGATGCGGAATATATGTTTCAGGACTGGGAGAACGTGCCGGAGGGCTTAATCGGCGAAAGCTGGATTTCTGAAAACTTCTTTTCCCTGCGTGATGCGGTGGAGGATTTGGACGACACCGAGCAGGAAGCCTTTTTCGTGTGGTGCAACTACAAAAGCCATGATTTGAGCGAGGAAGATGCTGACGACCTTGTACGTGATTTTCGGGACGAGTATCAGGGGGAATATGACAATGAAGAAGATTTCGCCTATGAAATCATAGAAGAATGCTACAACCTGCCGGAGTTCGCAAAGACCTATTTCGATTATGAAAAGTTCGCCCGTGACCTGTTTATGTGCGATTACTGGTTTGATGACGGTTTTGTGTTCCGTGCGGCATAATCAAATACCAATCCGGGCAGGGTGTCAAAGCCCTGCCCGCTAAAAACAACCAAGTTTATAACCATAAAAAATAAGACATCATGCTGTCACTTAACAAAAGCGGGGTAAGCATTACCCAAACACCGGGAGAAGAAAAGTTCGTGAAATGCTGTTTAGGGGCTTTCAGGGGACAGATTTATTTTCAATATGACTACCGCCACTTTGACAGCAAACTTTTCAGCACGGTAGCCAAAACGCTGGACGAATGCCGCCGCAGGCGTGACGAGTGGATAGCTAAAAAATAACAGAGTAATAAGTAAATTTTAGGGATATGAAAACGACAGAAGTAAACAAGGAGCTTATCGGCAAGCGTTGCGAGTGTATTTTTACGGGCTTAATGGTAACGGGCGTTATCGAGGACACAGAAGAAAACGAACACACCATAGAAGTAAAAGTCCGTTTCTACCATCCGCACCAGTGGGGCGATGATTTGTATAATGATGTGTGGGCGTGGGGGCGTAAAACTGACGAGTTCGGCACGCTGCACCATTTGCAACTGTTAGAGGACAAACCGGACTTTCAGATAATGACGATAGTTTTCGGCGAGCCAATCAGCCAAATAGACCGCAGTGTTTTTGAAGATGTGGAAACGTGGGGTGTCTGTTCCCTGCAAGGCTGGGTAAATAGCTACGAGAGTGTCCGGTTTGTAGCCATAAACGACCATACGGCAATCATTACGGGCGAATACAACATGGAACAGGTAAAGGTGTGGTTAGAGAAATACACGTCCATAAAGAGCCTTAAAACCAATTGATAGAGAACGGCGGCTGCTTGCCGCCGTTACTTTCTTCCGTGAGCCTGCCAGCGGGTGAAGAAAGTAACAAAGAAGCCGTTCGTTTGTAAGCATCCAATTTTAGGGTACCCCCTTTTAGACGGGCGCCAGCAGGCACCCGTCTAAAAAAGAGTCCACAAATTTAACGATTATTGCATATTGTCATGGGAAGAAGGTTTTCGTAATCCGTTCTTCCCTTCTTTAATTCCCTTAGCAACTTGCAGAAGTAATCCCTGAAGGAGACCCCTGCCTGTTTGCAGGTTTCTATAAAGGTATTATAGATGGGAGTATGCTCCATCATTTCTGTAGGCGAAGATCTGATTCCAGAAGTTCTTCAGATAGTTAAGGGCCTTGCTCATAAGTTCGCTTCGCCTCTCATCCGGGTTTGCCAGCAGATCATAAAGCTCCGTCCTTATCTTCTCGATGACCTCCGTCGTTTCCTTGCTGTTCCTTCTGCGGTAAACCTCGTCTGCGGCAAGTCTTTCCCGGCGGTAAGACTCTTCCATGCCGTATAGTCTTGCCATCTGCTCAAGGAAGATTCTTGCCTGCAGGCATCCCTGGTCGTAGGCATACTTGAACTTAGCCCTCGCATGAGCCAGACAGCAGAGATGTTCCATATCCATAAGTTCATTGTCAAGATACATATATACGTTGTAACCATCACTCTGAAGTGATTTGATTTTTGCATCACCAAGGAACTCCTTCAATACATTCCTGCTCCTGCCTCCATGTTTCTGCAAACCTTCACCGTCCGTTGTATCCTCATAAAAGAAGATGACAATCTTGGGTATCACTTGATACAGTAGCGCCTGACTGTGGAACCTCACTTGGCGGAGCAGTAGGAGTACCGTCAAAATCGTCCTTGTCATCATGCTTCCCTTTCAGAATCTTCTTGCGTTCTATACCCTTCAGACTTTTGGATGAAGCGTAGGCTTGGGCGTTCATAAGGGAAAGACGTTCGGCAAGGGCGTTATACTTTTTCTCAAGCTTTTTGTATTCCTTCAGCTGTAGCTTGTATTCGATAGCAGCCTTCTCAGCCTTGCTGTTTGCCTTAAGCAGGGCATCTGTAAGGGAGTCAATCTTACGGTTGGCTTCCTTCAGGTCTTTTCCTATTTCATCAAGTCGTGCTACCATTTCATCAAGCCGCCTGCTCTTGTTCCGGTTCTCCTCAAACAGGAACAGGGCGAACCTCTTTATCTGCTCATTATCCATACCTTCAAGGGGCGTATGCTCCTTTTCGGGTCTGTCCATCATCTCTTCAAGATGCTTGCGTCTGAGTGTATCTCGCATATACGTTGAACTTTGCATCTCATGTCATGAAGTTCAGGAAGATAATAGAAGTTATGCAGTCCGTTAATACTTAGCATAACCCCTCCAGTTTCTCTACCAGCGTTTTCAGCCCCTGATAGTCTAAGCCTTTCTTCTGTATGCACAAGCCCTCACGGGTTCTTATCGTCACCATGATGCTTCCTTTATGGGGAGATGTACGCTGGGGCTTGCCTTTAGCAACATCCTGCTCTTCATTGCCTGTCTGAATCAACTCTTTCGGAATACCTTCCACTTCTACAGGTACAATCTTCTTCTGTGTTTTCTTGAACCAGGCATAGAATGCGGTGTACGGAATGTTGTTGCCAATACAGAACGAGTTGATGGAAACTCCTTTGGGTTCGCCCTCGGTCTTGTAGAGGAACCACAGTCTTTCAAAATCTTTTTCGCTAAACATAATCTTTCGAATTTTAAGTTTAGCACGAAGGTATGGGAAAGAGCCATGCTAATCAATACGCCAATTTTGGATGCTTACCCATCATTGGGTTGTTAGATGATGGCATTAACATAAATGCTATTATTGGCATAAATCATCTGAACAAAAGGTACATCTTCACGTCCAAGTTGCCCAGACATGGCTTTGAATTGCTCTTTATCGGTGATACTTGGCGAAAAAGAGCCATTCGGATGAGAGTGCCACTCGCCAAGATAGCGAACTTGATTACCTGACTTCAATCGGATTATATCAATAGAATCAGTCAAACCATCACATCCTCTCACAAATGAGCATGGATAACATTTGCTATCTTTCGGCTCGTATATCTGATAAATGACATAGATATATTTTCGGTCTTTATCATAGCAACCTAAAAGGCAACCACCCGTCTCACAATCTCCTTTTAACTGGACGATTGATAAGATTTCCTCCTTTAAATCTTTTGCTAGAAGGACATGAATCGTATTCACTTCAAAGGTCTCCCACGTCTGAACGGCTGGGGCGGTCTTGGTGACTGTGCTTTCAGCCTCGTCAACATGCCAAATACCAACGAATGCGTCATCACATGAAGCGTGTCGCTTGATTTGTTGGGAAGCGATAGCGGACAGCATTTTCACATTGTCGTAGTTGATGACAGATGACTCTGAACGACAGCTGAAATCGTTCGTCCTGACCATATCGGACATATCAAGATGAAAGGATAGAGATGAAGTCACCAATACGGCTCGAAGATAACTCATTTCCAACAAGTCCAGGCGATTCTTTGCTTCTGAATCCTCAAAAAGGAGAACAAGGTCAGTACCTTTTGGGCTTAGGAATATTGTGCAATTGCGAGATTTGCCTTGCCGATTTTCATGAGCAAGTGACCGTTCAACAGCGACCGAGGTGCTTGCATCCACTATGATGGAGGCATCGCTAAATGCCATTTCCTTTTGGTGAGTATTGAGTGAAAAGAAATCCTCCAACAGTACATCTATCTTTTGATTATTGATTCCTTCCAAATAATTCTTCATGGCGGTGGCTTTATATTCCATTGTGCTCTTTATGGGTAAGATATGCCGTGCCGTGTTATGTGGGAAATATATGTCGTAGTCAATAAGTACAGCCTTCTCGCAGAAGCCTTCACGCAGAATATTATCTACTATATTACTCCCTAAAGTGCCTGTACCAATGAAAGCAATCTTATCCACATTATGAGTTATCCTATTACTATCTCTGTTGAGGGAAATAAGAGGTTGAGGGAAGGTGAAGAGTATATCTATCTTCAAAGACCTGAACCACTTATCAAATGAATCTTTAGAGAGTCTTTTCAGTTTGCTTTTTAAGGATTTGATCTGCTGTTCAAACTTAATGACGAACAAGTCAATTCTATTTTCTGTTGGATGGCCCTCCTTCTTTTGCTCCACGTAAAGTAACACCAGAAGCGGAAGATTGTTGTCGTTCGATACCGCTGAAAGATATTGGTTAAGGATGGCATGGTGAAGTTCTACCCCATTTGCATACTTCAAAGAAGCCAAATCTGCTACAGTCTCGGGAAGCGATGCAAAGTTTCTTGTAACAACCGAATCCAGGCAGATTCCAATAATGAAATGAGATGCTTTGTTTTTCTCCACATATTCAACCGTATAGGAAGTTTTTGTCTTATGCGTTAACAGAGCATAATTGCAGTGACGTTTGCTGTCAAGTTTTAACTCACAGGTCATTCTGGCTGCGAAGAAAACTTCTATCGGTCTGTCTGCTTCGTGCAACTTGTTCATACTGTTCAAAAGAAACCATCTCCTGATATATCCTAT
Source organism: uncultured Bacteroides sp. (assembly GCA_945965395.1). Taxonomy (GTDB): domain Bacteria; phylum Bacteroidota; class Bacteroidia; order Bacteroidales; family Bacteroidaceae; genus Phocaeicola. The sequence continues at coordinate 4,591 of CAMFND010000054.1, read as the reverse complement.
GAAATCGAATGCACTAAACTGATGCCTAATATCCAAGAAGGGCACGTCGCTTATACATAAAGAAACAGGGCGCAAGAACTCTTTCGCATTGGAGTGAGGCAGAGCCACAGGGAAATCCTTACGCAATGCATATACCTCCGGCATCATGACATCTTTTTTATCACAAATCACAGCGACCTCCTCGGTATCATGAATATCGTATGCGGGTTCATCAGGTACACCTATTCTCCTAATAGTGAAAAGTATGACCTCGGATCCATTAGCTTGTTTCCTACATCCTACCAAGTCACAATCATTTGCAACCGATATACTATTGTATATGGATTTCGCTCTTGGCAGACGGAGCTGGTCGCCACGCACTGCAGAACCCTTAATCACTTTATGATTGTATGACTTCATTTTCCTGCTCTTGGAGCTGGTCGGCTATAAACACTATTTCCTGCTGATTCCGTATTGTATTCCTTCTTCCTTTTCCCATGTTCGTCGATATAGAATACAATGGGTTGAGGAATGCCATTCACCTTGTGGTCAAGAGCGGTGTTACGGAAATTATCTTTTGTTTTAAGACGTTTCTTATATTCCTTCTTTGCCTGATAGCATGGAGGATCTTGATCTTCTTCTTTGATTTCTTTTGATGATGATATAATGAATGACCTGTCTCCAATTTGTCTTGCAAGTATCTTATCTGCAGATTCACAGACCTCATCCTTTTTGTTCGTATCATTGAAGAATGTCCAAGAACAGTGATGCGGAGCCAAGAAAATGTTCCATTGCAGATTGGAATCATCTTGATTGTTGCCAAGGATGTGCTGCCATATATCATGTTCTGCATCACCTCCAATGAGCAACTTGCATTTTGGTTTATCTTCCCCTTCAATCTTAAATGCATATTGTATGACGATGGAAGCGTCATTCTTGTTTTTTGTTGCCTTGCTGCCTTCAATATCCTCCTTGAAAGGCGCATGTATAAACATGTCCAGCCATTTGAGCGAAGAACCATTGGCAGTACTTACGGTTGTGCCAGGAATGTAGCTATATCGTTTGTCAAACTCCTTGTCCTTGTCATATCCGATGATACGGAGATAATTGCCATAACTACCCTTGAACGAGTCATCATCCTTGTACAGTTTACGTCTGCGCTTGGCTTCTTTACGAATATCCTTGGCATCCTCACATTCTTCATTGCTCATGACAATGGGAGTGACCCATAGTTCTCCGATGATAATCTTGTCTTTGTCCTTCTCGTCATCGTAATTCGCGACTTTCCCGGAATAATAATGCTCTCCAAAGCCAAGACAATGGTCTTCGTGCGGATGTGTATTGATGAACAAGTCCACAAACGGATGTCCATCTGAGTCCTTGCTTAATTCCTTCAGCAAGTCTGCCTTTACGTCATAAAAAACCTGTTTGCCATCCTTGTCATTTAAATTACTAAAGAACTGACAGTCAATGATAACAGTCTTTCCATTGGAAAGTTTTATCAGTGTACAGTCGGCATTATCGACTGGGTAAAATTTTATCGTATGTTCCATAATAACCTGTTTTGTATTAGTTCAACAAATTGGGTAAATACATCCGGACCTGAACAATCGTCATCCATTCAGAAAATTTTTGCAAGCAATAAATCTTCTTTTTGGATAGACCATCAAGGCCAGTGCATACGTCTCTTGCTATTTCTACTTCTTCTTCGTTGGGTCTCAAATGTTCCAAAGAGTCCCAACCTATACTGTTTTTCACCTTTTGCATAAGCCGTTCTAAATCATCACTCTTATATCCTTTGCTAATCTGATGATGTTTTCTCATGGCCTCGGCTTCACCCTCTTCGATTCCATGTTCTTGATAGACTTCTGCCGGTACCAGTCCTTGTGCTATGTTCCATACAAAACTCCTAACAAGTCTGTCTGTAGCATCCCATGTCAAAGAAAGGTATGCAAAACGGCTTTCCACATTACTGGATGAAAACATAATTTTGCGTGATTGCAATTTCTCAATACGCTTCATGAGTATATCCGAAGTCTTAATTAGTAGCTTAACGATATTCCATATTTTCTTATCGTCCAATTCCGTATTACCAGCATTGCTTACAATTGCATACTTTGTGAAATAATGCTCGGAAGTTTGTTCGCTGATTTCATGAACGCCTTGATTGTCATACAAACCGCCATCAACGAGCAGAGGTAATTTACTTACCTTGTTTTTTCTGAATTTTTCAGGCATTCTGATTGGATTGAACGCAAATGGCACACATGAAGATGCCATCACTGCCAATGAAATCGGGAAATTGACTCCCGTAAAACTGTCTGTACCAGTACGATAATCCCTATAGGCAAATCCCCAAGCCCTATCTTTAGAAAATTTGAATGGGGATGCCAATGCAACATCTGTCGTGTTGATAATTGCACGTGGTACATCCGGCAGGTCAGACAATGTCTTTCCGTGAAAGAAATGCCAGTCGTATTGTTTCCTTATCCAGATGCTTAATGGCATCAATTTGAAATTGAGGAACCAAAAAACAGGGATAATAAGCAACGACCATGCCCAACCAAATACATAACCAATGGCAATGAATGCGGAAACAAACAAGAAGACATTGGTGTACGCAAGGTGCATAACACCGATGTGTATTTTCTTATTGAAATCTTTCAGAAACAATCGGAAATTGTCTTTATGTAAAAGATAATAAGCCACAACGATAGAACCGCCGGACACAGAAGATATGACATCAACCTTGTCCAAAAGTCCAAGATAACGCAATGCCCGCAATGTACCGACATGATACGCTGCAGCCCGGTACCCACCACCAGAAAGTGCAAGACCTATTTTATTACCTATATTATCCATAGCTATTCTGGTGTTGCAGTTGAGTAACCTTCTCTTTCACCATTGTGAAGAAAGTTTGCTTGATTTCTATGTGTAGAATATACTTTACATCCAATCTGTTTCAACGCATTAATCGTGCATTGATTCAAATAATGTCCCTGCTTTTCTGTTGATATGTAAGCCACTTGTGGATGTAAATGGAGTATAGACTTGCTGTCTAAATTATGCTTGCTACCATGATGGGGAACTTTCAACCAAAATACATTCTTTATCATATTCTGGTGACACTTAGGTATATTTGCAAATGCTTCAACTCCTGCGTCACCGGTAAAGAGAAATTTCTTTCCTTGTTCAGGTTCAAAAACGAACATTATGCTACTTTGATTATGTACAGATGTATCATCAGACGCATCATCCAACGCTTTGCTTAAACATGTTGCAGTTGGCTTGAATGCTGCGTCATCATCCTTGGCATCATAGCTATATCCCTTCAAGTTATCGTATCTCATATTTGGCGCAAGCTTCTCAAAATAAGCCTTAGTTGGACCGATGATTGTAAATCCTATGAATCCCTTTTCTTGTAAAGGAGTAGCTTCCCATTTGTTGGTCAAGATATTCCTTCTAAAAACAGGCTGTGCAAACTTTTCTTCAACTGGTATGTGCAATGCTTCTATTTGTTCCAACAGATTCTTGCCACCCTGGTCGAACAACTGAGCAGTACGTTGTTTGAGCGTACTTGGTTTGACATTGTTTTGAACCTGATTCACCTTTACGTGTTTTTGAGGATTATTCAACCAAAATTTTTCAATCTTGACTGCATCTTTTTCTCCATCAGATAACTTTTCTAACATCTTGACGAATCCACCAAAATGATCGTCGTCAGGATGGGTCACAATCGCCAGGTTGATAACTGGATTATTATAGTACTTTCTGATATGAGACAGAATCTTATCTCCATCGCTATAATTTCCTGCATCCACCAGTATCATTTTATTCTGTTGCATACTGTCAGTGTAGTAGATGATAAAACAATCTGCAGCACCGACAGAAAGCATCTCTATATGATAGTCCGTAATAGTCGGTTTTATTTTATTTATATTCACCTTAATTTCGCAACATAATTAATAATTATTTTTATAAGTTCCTGGGCAGCAAAATGTTGCCCAGGATTTTGTCATGTCAGAGTTTTCACTTATCTTAGTGTTGCAAATCCAAAAACAAGGAAAACCATAACAGACATGGCGAAGATAGCGATAAAATCCGAAAAACTCACCCCTTTTGGAGGCATATTTCCATTTATTAACATATTCATTCAAAACAGTTTATTCGTTTTCGCTCCTATCACTATTGAAAGATAGTGATAGCTGCTGCACCTGTCCAAAGCTGTCAATCACATAAATGTCAATCGTCTGCTGGTCGGTTGATGCCGAGGTATAGTAGAGCCGGAACGTTTCTTTCTCCAGCGGGTAAAGGTCATTGGGCAGGAACACCGTGCCGTTATCCATTTCCAGCTTCCCTTTGCCGTCCGGCTGGAAGTACCTTATCTGATAGGTAGTCGGCTGGTAATAGCCGCCACGCACCAACTGGCAGCGTATTTCGGCGGTTTCCCCGACTTTCAGCCTTTTGGGTACTGGCAGCGTTTCGATGCTGAACGGGTACGCCTGCTGAATATCCAAATTGTCATTACAGGCGGTGACAAGCACAAGGGCGGCCACGATGTAGCAGCCCATGATGATTTTATACATTACATTCTTCATATACATTATTATAT
>CAMFND010000053.1 GCA_945965395.1 uncultured Bacteroides sp. | reverse complement strand
TGCGTGAAGTCGATAAATGCATCGCTTTGCTGAATGAATAATAATGCGGTAAAGTATATACTTTTATGGACGAAAAAAAGAGATTTAATCTACTAATTGACAACGAACGGTATCCTGTGTCCATACTCCCTGCGGAAGAGGAAGCTTACCGAGAAGCTGCCAAACAGATTAACTATAAACTGAATAAATATCGCAGTGCTTTTCCTGAATTCAACAGCATACAACACTGGAAGATGGTGGCACTTGATTTGGCGTATGAAAATATATCCATGAAAGGAAGAAATGACACCCGACCTTATATGGAAAAACTTAAAGAACTGGAAGAGGATATTGAAAGATGTATCCAACCTGACCGGGGCGAAGGTTTATAGAAAGATATTATAACAGGAAATTCACGCATAAGCTTTATTCGAAGGGATTTTCCCAACGGATGAGTTTATACGTTTTTTATTTATATACTTAAATTAATTATAATGTTGACGACAGTAATACTAACAATTGTGGCCTTCCTGGTGGGAGGGGCATTGTCGTATGGATTCTTTAAGTACGGCTTAAAGACAAAATATGACACAATTATCAAAGAAGCCGAAACTGAAGCTGAAGTAATCAAGAAGAACAAGCTTCTGGAAGTAAAGGAAAAATTCTTGAATAAAAAAGCGGATTTGGAAAAAGAGGTTGCCCAGCGTAATCAGAAAATCCAGCAAGCTGAGAATAAGTTAAAGCAACGCGAAATGGTGCTCAACCAGAAGAACGAAGAACTTCAGCGTAAACGCAATGAAACAGAAGCGATCAAAGAAAATCTGGATGCTCAGCTGGTAATTATTGAAAAGAAGAAAGAGGAATTAGATAACCTTCAGGCACAGGAAAGAGAAAAACTGGAAACAATCTCAGGCCTGTCAGCTGAAGAAGCAAAAGAACGCTTGGTGGAATCACTGAAGGAAGAAGCGAAGACACAAGCGCAGTCTTACATCAATGACATCATGGACGATGCCAAGCTTACCGCAAACCGTGAAGCGAAACGTATCGTAATTCAGTCTATTCAGAGAGTGGCTACTGAAACTGCCATTGAAAACTCTGTCACTGTATTCCACATTGAATCGGATGAAATCAAAGGACGCATCATCGGACGTGAAGGACGTAATATCCGCGCACTGGAAGCCGCTACAGGTGTAGAGATTGTAGTGGATGACACACCGGAAGCAATCGTACTTTCAGCCTTTGACCCGGTACGCCGCGAAATTGCACGTCTGGCTTTGCATCAGCTGGTAACTGACGGTCGTATTCACCCGGCACGTATTGAAGAAGTGGTTGCAAAAGTACGCAAGCAAGTGGAAGACGAAATCATTGAAACAGGTAAACGTACTACAATCGACCTGGGTATCCACGGATTGCATCCTGAACTGATTCGTATTATCGGTAAAATGAAATACCGCTCTTCATACGGACAAAATCTTTTGCAGCATGCACGTGAGACAGCTAACTTGTGCGCAGTAATGGCTTCTGAATTAGGTCTGAACCCGAAAAAAGCAAAACGTGCCGGACTGCTACATGATATTGGTAAGGTGCCCGATGAAGAACCGGAATTGCCACACGCACTGTTGGGCATGAAATTGGCTGAAAAGTACAAAGAAAAAGCAGATATCTGCAATGCCATTGGTGCACACCACGACGAAGTAGAAATGACCAGCCTTCTGGCTCCTATCGTACAAGTATGTGACGCTATCTCTGGTGCACGTCCGGGAGCACGCCGGGAAATTGTAGAGGCTTACATCAAACGTCTGAATGACCTCGAACAATTGGCTATGTCTTATCCGGGTGTAACCAAGACTTACGCTATCCAGGCTGGTCGTGAGTTGCGTGTCATTGTCGGTGCCGACAAGATTGACGACAAACAGACAGAAAGCTTATCAACTGAAATCGCCAAGAAGATTCAGGACGAAATGACTTATCCGGGACAAGTTAAGATTACGGTTATCCGTGAAACCCGCGCAGTCAGCTTCGCAAAATAAATAATAAAAAAATCCGGAAGTTCATTCCGGATTTTTTTATGTCCTATACTTTCAAATAAGGTGTCAACACTTTCTCCGCACAGGCATATCCTTCCTCATATAATTCGGTCAGTTTCTTAATATCCTTCTCGATACGATTCACCACCACTTTCTTTTCCGGCCGAATCGCTATGATACGTCCTTCATCTTCTAATTTTTCGACCATCTCCAATTGCTCATTATACACCGCACAGCGTCGGCTAAGCACTAACCTCAGCCGAGGATAACGGCGATAAATGAACCGGGGAACCCGAATATCTTTTTCAGTCTTACGATAGCCTCTGTTACGAGTGAGAACTACTACATTCTTTTCATAGCCCTGACTCATGGCCCGCAAGACAGGTATAGAATCAACAATACCTCCATCGAGCATAGGACGCCCATCTACATACGTAATCGGACAGACATACGGAAGACTGCTTGAAGCTTTGGCAATATCCACCAATCTCCAGCCATCCCGGTTTTCTTTCTCTTCCAGATAACAAGCCCTTCCCGTCACGCAATTGGTCGTTACCATTTCAAAACGGGCAGGATTATTAAAATAGGCTTGAAAATCGTAGGGAAGAATCTTGGTGGGAAACAAGTCATAAAGCAAATGCTGATCCAGAATACTATGCTGATACCAGAGGTATTTCAAACCGATATAATGATATTCTGCCAGCATATCGATGTTGCTAAACTTTGCCCGCCCTCGCTGATGAGACATATACGACAATCCGTTACAAGCTCCTGCTGACACACCTATCACATAAGGGAACTGCATGTGGTGATCCATCATGAAATCCAAGACTCCACAAGTAAACACCCCTCGCATACCTCCTCCTTCGAGAACCAACCCTGTTTTTTGCAAATCCAGATTCATACGACCTCAGTTTTTAAAGTAATCTTGGTAATTGCAAATATATGTTTTTCCATTACACCGCAGCCATTTTTTCTATTTTATTTACTACATTTGCAACATTATTTTCACAAACATTACATCAAAAAGAAATAACTATGTTTGATTCTCTTACTTATCAAAAACGTCGGAAAGCGCTGCGGGAAAAGATGAGCAACGGTATCATTCTTATTTTAGGAAACAATGAAGCACCGGCCAACTACCCCGACAACACATACAAGTTCAGACAAGACAGTTCTTTTGTCTATTTCTTCGGACATTCACACCCGGGTTATGCCGGCATCATCGACATAGACAATGGCAAAGATTATTTCTTTGGAAATGATGTCGACATGGACGACATCATCTGGATGGGCCCGCAACCCAGTGTAAAAGAACTGGCGGCACAGGTGGGAGTTGAGAAAAGCTATCCTTTCGATATGTTGAAAGAAATAGTGGGAAAAGCCATCGCTCAGCGAAGAAAAATCCACTTCCTCCCTCCCTATCGCTACGATAATATGATGCTGCTGGAAGATTTGACAGGTATCCGGGCATCCATGACTAAACAGCACGCTTCTCTTGAACTGATTAAGGCGGTCGTATCGTTGCGTTCAGTAAAAGAAGAATGTGAAATCGCAGAAATCGACAAGGCCTGCAACGTAGGATATGAAATGCATACGGCAGCCATGCGTCTGTGCAAACCGGGAGTATCCGAGCAATACATAGCCGGAGTGCTTGACGGTATCGCTTCATCTTACGGACGAATGGTTTCATTTGCCACTATTCTTACGCAAAACGGACAGACCCTGCACAATCACGACCACAGTCACATCTTGCAAGAAGGCAGACTAATGCTGACGGATGCAGGAGCCGAACTGATGAATTATTACTGTTCAGACCATACCCGTACAATCCCTGTAGGAGGAAAATTTACTGGTCGCCAGCGTGACATCTACGGCATCGTACTTGCCTGCCATGACAAGGCACTGGAACTGGCACGACCAGGAGTGACATACAAGTCGGTACACCTGGAAGTATGTAAGGTACTTACAGAAGGGCTGAAAGGACTGGGCTTGATGAAAGAAAATACCGATGAAGCTGTAGCTGCAGGCGCTCATGCCTTATTCCTGCCGCACGGATTGGGACACATGATGGGACTGGACGTACACGATATGGAAGACTTAGGCCAGTGCTACGTGGGTTATGACGAAGAAGTGCAACCATCCACTCAGTTCGGACTGGCTTCGCTCCGTATGGGAAGAAAACTCCAGAAGGGTTTTGTCATTACCGATGAACCGGGATGCTACTTTATTCCAGCCCTGATTGATAAATGGAAGGCAGAAAAACTACACACCAATTTCTTGAATTTCGATGAAATCGAAAAATACAAGGACTTCGGAGGTATCCGTCTGGAAGATGATATCCTGATTACCGAAAACGGATCCAGATTCCTGGGCGAAAAACGTATCCCCATCACGTTTGATGAGGTAGAAGCCATCATGAATGAATAATTACGTATTTATTAACTCTATAACCATAAAGATCAAAACAATGAACAAACTGATTTTAGTAGCTGTTGCAGGACTTTGCTTTGGTAACATCTATGCAAAAAATCCGAAGAAAGACAAAGCTGAAGAAGGATTCGTATTTACAACCGTAAAAGAAAACCCTATTACTTCCATAAAGAACCAGAATCGTTCAAGTACATGCTGGTCATTCTCCAGCCTTGGATTTCTGGAATCAGAATTGCTGCGTGAAGGAAAAGGAGAATTCGACCTTTCTGAAATGTTTGTAGTGCACAAAACCATGGAAGACCGTGCGGTAAACTATGTACGCTATCACGGAGATGCTTCGTTCTCACCGGGCGGAAGCTTTGAAGACATCGTTTTCTGCTACAAGAATTACGGTATGGTTCCTCAGGACGTAATGCCGGGTATCGAATACGGTGACTCACTGCCTAACCACAATGAGCTGGATGCGGTAGCTGGAGCATACGTACAAGCTATTGGAAAAGGCAATCAGAGCAAACTGAGTCCGGTATGGAAAAAAGGCGTCACAGCCATTTACGATACTTACCTGGGAGAATGTCCAAAAGAATTTACTTACAAAGGAAAGACTTACACTCCGAGAACATTTGCAGATGAAGTGCTTGGACTGAATATGAACGACTATGTATCACTGACTTCTTACACACATCATCCTTTCTACCAGACCTTCAGCATCGAGGTACAGGACAACTGGCGCAACGCATTGTCTTACAACTTGCCTATCGATGAACTGATGGAAGTGATGGACAATGCCATCAACAACGGATATACGTTCGCATGGGGAGCTGACGTCAGCGAAGAAGGATTTACCCGCGACGGTATTGCCGTATGTCCGAATGCAGAAAAAGGAGCCGAACTGACTGGTTCAGATATGGCACACTGGCTGGGTTTGAGCAAAGCAGACAAGCGCAAGGAACTGACCAGCAAACCGCTTCCTGAAATTGAAGTGACTCAGGAAATGCGTCAGGTAGCATTCGACAACTGGGAAACTACCGATGACCACGGAATGCTTATCTACGGTATCGCTAAAGACCAGAACGGAAAAGAATACTACATGGTGAAAAACTCATGGGGATTAAGCGGCAAATACAAAGGCATCTGGTATGCATCTAAAGCTTTTGCCAAATACAAAACCATGAACATTCTGGTTAACAAGAAAGCAATCCCTGCACACATCGCAAAAAAATTAGGATTCTAAGGTCCTATTATATAGACTAATTATAAATAAAAAGCGGCTCGTTCCATAAATTTAAGATGGAATGAGCCGCTTTTTTCTTTCTTTTTACTAATTTTACGGATTGAAGTGGATAAGAAGATTTTATCCAATTACAGGTTTTGCCGATTGGATTACTGCAACAAAGTCGTACAGGCTCACGACTGGCAGACTGGCAAGGCCTCACCCGAAAAGAGAAAAAAAGAAAAAACATATATAAATGAACTACAAATGGAACTATCAACCTCCAACACTTCAAGAAAGAGAAGCTGCCAGAGCCCTCTCCAGAGAGATTGGCATCAGTCCTATTTTATGTAAGCTACTGCAGGAAAGAGGTATCCATTCTGCCGCAGAGGCCAAACGGTTTTTCCGACCTCAGCTTAATGACCTCCATGACCCGTTCCTAATGAACGACATGGACGTGGCAGTGGAACGCCTAAACCTGGCCATGGGACGAAAAGAGCGTATCCTGGTGTATGGAGATTATGACGTGGACGGCACTACGGCTGTCGCCCTTGTTTTCAAATTTCTTCAACAGTTCTACTCGAACATCGATTATTATATCCCCGACCGATATAATGAAGGGTATGGTGTGTCAAAAAAGGGAGTCGACTATGCTTACTCTACCGGAGTAAAACTGGTCATCGTACTGGACTGTGGTATCAAGGCGGTAGAAGAAATCAGTTACGCCAAAGAAAAAGGCATCGATTTCATTATCTGCGACCATCATGTACCCGATGAGGTACTTCCTCCTGCTGCCGCCATTCTGAATGCCAAGCGTCCGGATTCTACGTATCCATACGAACACTTGTCTGGTTGCGGAGTAGGATTCAAGTTTATGCAAGCTTTTGCCCAGAACAACGGCATTGAGTTTCATCAGCTTACTCCCCTGCTCGATTTGGTAGCAGTCAGCATCGCATCCGACATTGTACCTATTATGGGAGAAAACCGTATTTTGGCCTATCACGGACTGCGTCAGCTCAATGCTAATCCCAGCATCGGCCTGAAAGCCATTATTGATGTATGCGGACTGGCTGAAAAAGAAATTACGATGAGTGACATCGTATTCAAGATAGGTCCCCGCATCAATGCTTCGGGAAGAATACAAAACGGAAAGGAAGCGGTCGACTTGCTGATTGAAAAGGATTTTGCGTCTGCATTGAAAAAGAGCAACCGCATCAACAGCTACAACGAAACGCGTAAGGACCTCGACAAGAACATGACAGAAGAGGCCAATAAAATCGTGGATAACCTGTCCGACTTGTCTGAAAGAAGGTCTATCGTGATTTTCAATGAGGACTGGCACAAGGGGGTCATCGGAATTGTCGCTTCGCGTCTGACGGAAATCTACTACCGTCCTGCTGTGGTATTGACACGTACCGAGAACCTGGCTACGGGGTCGGCACGTTCTGTTTCCGGTTTCGATGTGTACAAGGCTATAGAACATTGCCGTGACCTGCTGGAGAATTTTGGCGGGCATACCTACGCGGCCGGTTTATCCATGAAGGTGGAAAATGTGCCGGAATTTACCAGACGGTTTGAAGAATACGTGACCAACCACATTCTTCCGGAGCAGACCAACGCTACCATCCAGATTGATGCACAGCTGGACTTCAGAGACATCACTCCGAAGTTTTTCTTCGACCTGAAGAAGTTCAACCCATTTGGTCCGGAGAACCACAAGCCTGTTTTCGCAACCTTGAATGTGTACGATTATGGTACCAGCAAGGTGGTAGGAAGAGACCAGGAACACATCAAACTGGAGCTGGTGGACAACAAGTCGAACAACGTCATGAACGGTATCGCTTTCGGACAAAGTTCACAAGTGCGTTACATCAAGACCAAACAGTCGTTCAATATCTGTTATACCATTGAGGAAAATACCCACAAGCGGGGAGAAATCCAACTACAGATAGAAGATATCAAGCCCAGTCGAAGTTAGCGACTCATGACTGACTACCGAAAAATCCTGAAACAATACTGGGGATATGACAATTTCCGAGGTATACAGGAAGACATTATCCGCAGCATAGGCGAAGGCCGGGACACATTGGGACTCATGCCCACAGGTGGTGGTAAATCCATCACCTTTCAAGTGCCCGCCCTCGCCCAAGAAGGGTTATGCCTGGTCATTACCCCTCTGATTGCCCTGATGAAAGACCAGGTGAGAAACTTGCGCGAACGGGGCATCAAAGCAACCGCCATCTACTCCGGCATGACGCGCGAAGAGATTGTCATCGCATTGGAGAACTGCATCTTCGGCAACTACAAGTTTCTTTATGTATCTCCGGAAAGATTGGACACCGAAATCTTTCAAATCAAACTCCGCAGCATGCACGTCAGCCTCATCACCGTGGATGAGTCACACTGCATCTCGCAATGGGGATACGACTTCCGCCCTGCTTACCTGAAAATAGCGGAAATACGTCAGCTGCTCCCTGGAGTTCCCGTCATCGCACTGACAGCCACTGCCACTCCGGAAGTGGTCAGCGACATCCAGCACCGCCTTCAGTTCCGCCAGGAAAATGTGTTCCGCATGAGTTTTGAGCGGAAGAACCTGGCCTATGTGGTACGTCATACGGAAGACAAGGAAAGTGAACTGCTACATATCCTGCAACGCGTTGACGGGTCGGGAATTGTCTATACCCGCAACCGGAAAAAGACGAAAGAGATTTCCCAGTTCCTGAACCGCAACCACATCACAGCCACTTTTTATCATGCCGGACTTAATGATGAGACCAAAGATTCCCGACAAAAAGCCTGGCTGAAAGGAGAATTCCGTGTAATGGTAGCCACCAATGCCTTTGGTATGGGAATTGACAAACCGGACGTGCGCCTGGTTATCCATGCCGATGTGCCCGACTCGCCCGAAGCCTACTTTCAGGAAGCCGGACGAGCAGGAAGAGACGGCATGAAAGCCTATGCCGTACTGCTGTTCTGTGCCCGCGATAAAATCACACTCAAACAGCGGGTTAGCGACACCTTCCCCGAAAAAAGCTACATCCGAAAGATTTACGAAGACATCAACTTCTATTACCAAATGGCCATGGGAGACGGAAGAGGCTGCACCTTCGCGTTCAACATCGATGAGTTCTGCCGTAATTTCAAGCATTTTCCCGTACAGACCGACAGTGCCTTGAAAATCCTGACTCGCGCAGGCTATCTGGAATATACCGATGAGCAGGACAATGCCTCGCGCATCATGTTTACCATCACCAAGGAAGAACTGTACCGCATCCGCGAACAAAGCGAAGACACAGAAAAACTGCTTCGTATCCTCCTGAGAAGCTACACCGGACTTTTCACGGACTATGCTTATATCAGTGAAGACAATCTGTCAACCCGTTCGGGACTGAGCAAACAGCAAATCTATGAAACTCTGCTCTCGCTGAGCCGGCAGCATATTCTGCATTATATTCCCGCAAAAAAGACACCTTACATTATCTATACGCGCGAAAGACAAGAAACGGAACGCGTTTATTTAAGTAAGGAAGTCTATGAAGACAGAAAAGAAAGCTATGTGCAGCGTATCAACGCCATGATAGAATATGCAGAAAGCGAAAACCGCTGCCGAAGCCGAATGCTGTTACGCTATTTCGGCGAAAAGAACGAGCACAATTGCGGGCAGTGTGACATATGCCTGCAACAACATCAGTCCGGCCTAAAGTCGGGAGAATTTGAATCCATCAGTCAGCAATTGCAAGCGTTACTGAAAGAAAATCCGCTTTCGTTGCAAGAGATAAAAGACAAAATGCAAGTTCCTGAAAACCACCTGATTAAAGTGGTATCCTACTTAGTTTCCGAGGAAATCATCCGGCAAGAGAACGGTTACCTGAAATTCTAACACACTCATTATAAACCTATTGTTACTTTTCAGTACTTCTTAGGCAGTACTGAAGTACTTCCCCGAAAGTATTCGAGTACTTCCTTGAAAGTACTGGAGTACTCCTTCGGAAGTACTGAGAATTTCCCCCTCCGCTTTCAAATGAAAGCACAGGTTTCTCCCTACAAAATAGTCAAATATTTTACTACTTCAAAAAAAAGGAGCTATATTTGTAGCCGGATAACTAAAAAATCACCTCATAAAATGAAAGAAGGAAACGAGTTCCGGGAACTCATGATACAAATTTTCCGCACTCGCATGGCCTTTCGACGTGCCATGCAACGCACCCTAAAAGATAATAATGCCGGCATCACCTTCGAAATGCTTCAAGTTTTAAGCAGTCTCTGGCATGAACAGGGCATTACCCAACAGGCACTGGCTGAGCGTACTGCCAAAGACAAAGCCTGCCTGACCAACCTGATGAACAACCTGGAAAAGAAGGGATATGTCTACCGGAAAGAGGATACAAACGACCGACGCAACAAGCTGGTGTACCTCACCCCTGAAGGAGAAGCACTTAAAGTCCAGATTCGCCCGATTCTTAATCTGGTATACGCCAACGCAGAAGAAATATTGTCTACCGAACGAACGGCAAAGATATTATCTGAATTAAAAACAGTACAAAATGTCCTTGAAGGTTTCTAACATCATCCGAAAACTGATTTTTACAGGTAGTCTGTTTTGGGCTGTCTCCGCACAGGCACAGCAGGACTCTTTATTCTTGTCGGTCGAACAACTGTTCGAATCGGGCATCAAAAGCAGCCTGCTATTGCAGAGTGACAGCCTGAAAGAAAGAATAGCCCATGAACGGAAATTGTATGCCAAAACCGGCCTGCTTCCTGACCTGGAAATAGGGCTGAAAGGAGGCATCATCGGTCAGTCCGTGGTCTTTCAGAACGGACTTTCCAACCCCACCTACCCTGATACTCCGGACTGGTCGCAGAATTATACGGTCGACTTTAACCAGCCGCTTTATCAGGGAGGAAAAATCCGCCGTTCCATCCAGAAGGCAGACATTGAAACCGAAATAGCCAGACTGCAGCGGATGACGAATCAGGCCGACATCAAATTGGGATTACTCAACCAGTACCTGACGCTTTTTACCTTATTCAAACAGCATCTTGTACTTACCCGTAACATCGAAGAATCCGAACGTCGCCTGCAAGATATACGTCAAATGAAGAAAGAGGGACTTATCACCAACAATGACGTATTGCGCAGCGAAATGCAACTGACCAATGACCGACTGTCTTTACAAGAAACGGAAAACAGCATTCACATCGTGTCGCAACAACTGAACCTGCTGTTAGGAAACGACCGTAACCCGATTATTACGCCCGACACAACACTGCTTCAGCAAGCTACTCCGCTGGACAGTTACGACGACTACCTCTTGTCAGCCTACGAACAGGCACCAGACATGCAACTGCTACGCAAGGAAACCGAACTGGCCCAGAACCAGATAGAGATAGACCGTGCCTCACGCAGGCCGAACATCAACCTGTATGCGTCGAACACCCTGGCCCGCCCCATCACGCGTACCATGACCGACTTATACAACAATAACTGGAACATCGGACTTTCCGTATCGTATCCGCTCTCTTCCTTATTCAAGAACGGACACAAAATCAAGGAAAGCCAGCTTCAGGTTGCCGTACAGAAAAAAGAAGAAGAACTGAAAAAACAACAGCTGCAGATGGATATTTACAACGCCATCCTGCGCCACAAGGAAGCCTTGCAGGAAGAAGAAGCCTGGGAATTGTCGGTCCGTCAGGCACAGGAGAACTACCGCATCATGCAAAACCGTTACATGAACCAGCTGGCCATACTCACCGACCTGCTGGATGCCAACTCCGTGTTGCTCAATGCCGAGTTACAGTTGACTTCTTCGCGCACCAGAATCATTTACACCTACTACCAGCTGCAAAAAGCTTGCGGAAGACTATAACTTCACTAAACTATAAAGAATATGACGCTACAAGATACACACAAGAAACTCCGGAAAAGAAGACTGCAGAACATCCTGCTCAACTTTCTATGTATTCTGATTGCCGGCTCCGGACTGATATGGGTGGCCAATTACTTTTGGAAATACATTCATTATGAAATTACGAACGACGCCTTTATTGACCAGTACGTAAGTCCGCTGAACATCCGTGCCTCCGGCTACATCAAGGAAGTACGCTTCAAAGAACATCAGTATGTACATCAGGGAGATACACTGCTGATACTGGACAACCGTGAGTATCAGATAAAGGTGAAAGAGGCGGAAGCTGCCCTGCTGGATGTAAAAGGTTCCAAAGAGGTACTTCATTCCGGCATAGAGACTTCACAAACCAACATCGCCGTACAAGATGCCAACATTGCCGAAGCGAAAGCCAAACTATGGCAGCTGGAGCAGGACTACCGCCGTTTTGCCAGACTGCTCAAAGAGGAATCTGTGCCCGAACAGCAGTATGAGCAGGCCAAAGCGTCTTACGAAGCAGCCCAGGCCCGCTATCAGGCATTGTTAGAACAGCGAAAAGCAGCTCAGTCGCAGTTCACGGAAACTACCCGACGAACCACCAGCGCAGAAGCAGCCATCTTGAGCAAGGAAGCCAGCCTGGATTTGGCCCGTCTTAATTTGTCATATACCGTACTGACGGCTCCGTATGACGGTTATATGGGACGCCGAACCCTGGAACCCGGTCAATATGTACAGGCTGGGCAAACCATCTCGTATCTGGTTCGGAATACGGATAAATGGGTGACAGCCAATTACAAGGAAACACAGATTATCCATATTTACATCGGACAAGAAGTGCGCATCAAGGTAGACGCCCTCCCTGGAAAAGTCTTTCACGGCACTGTAACGGCTATTTCGGAAGCTACCGGCTCCAAATATTCGCTGGTTCCTACCGACAATTCTGCCGGAAACTTTGTCAAAGTACAGCAGCGTATCCCCGTAAGAATTGACCTGAAAGACATAACTCCGGAAGAAATGAGCAGTCTGAGAGCCGGAATGATGGTAGAAACAGAAGCCTTACGCAAATGATGACCATGAAACAACTCGACGTCCCCGTACGTCAATGGGTTCCCGACTGGCTTGGGATGATATGTATCTTCTTTATCATCCTTCCCGTAACCATGCTGAACGGCTCCTACACCGGCAGTATGCTCGAAGTATCCAGTACCTTGGGAACCAATACAGAAGACATCACCATGGGATACTATGCCGCTTCTGCCGGAATGGCCATAGCCTACCCCATCGTACCCAAGGTACTTGATGCCCTTTCGTCCAAGTTTCTGCTACTGACCGACCTGAGCATACAGTTCCTGCTCAGCTGGGTATGTGCCCGTTCGCAAAACATTGACTTGGTCATCATCTGCAGTTTCTTTATCGGCTTTCTGAAAGGATTTCTCATGCTTTGGTTCATCCGAAGAGCGACCAAGATTTTCAGCCCGAAAAATGTACGAAGTGAGTTCTACTCTTATTTCTACCCGTTAGTATTTGCCGGAGGACAAGTGTCCATGATTGTCACCGCCGAACTGGCCTACCACTACAACTGGCAATACATGTATTACTTCATGATGATGATGCTCATGGCATCCATTCTGATTGTCATCGTCTGCTTCCGTCACAACCGGCCGCTTAAGCCCATCCGGCTTTCGGAACTGCACATTCGGGAAATGCTTGTCATTGCCACCGGATTACTGATGCTGATGTACGTCATTAACTATGGGAAAGTACTCGACTGGATGTCTTCTTTTAAGATCCGGCTCTATCTGGTCATTGCTCCCATCTTAATCGCTTTCTTCATCTGGAAACAATATCACTCCAAGCAGCCGTACGTAAACCTGGCCCCATTGTACCAGCCAAAAGCCATCGTAGGTTACTTCTACATGATGCTGGTCATGTTTTTCAGTACCTCTACCACCCTGCTGACCAATTATATGACCAGCATTCTGAAAGTAGACAGTACGCACACGTACCAGCTTTACATCTATCTGTTGCCGGGATATGCATTGGGAGCATTCATCTGCTTCTGGTGGTTCCGCTGGCAACGTTGGCGTTTCCGCTTTCTGATAGCCGGCGGTATGAGTTGTTTTGCAGCCTTTTTCGGCATATTATATTTCACGGTTTCTCCTGAAAGCACGTATGAGATGCTTTTTCTTCCCGTATTCTTAAGAGGATTAGGCATGCTGGTACTCATCATAGCCTTTGCCCTGTTCGCCGTAGAAGAGCTGAATCCCAAGTTCCTGCTGGCCAATGCCTTTTTCCTGATTTGCTTCCGTTCAGTACTGGCCCCCATTCTGGCCACCTCTTTTTACAGCAATACCCTCTACCGGGTGGAACAAAAATACATGTACTCCCTGTCCGAAACAATCAGTCAGACCGACCCGTTAGCTGCCAGCCAGTTCAATCAGTCCCTCACACAGCATCTGGCACAAGGGCACGAATATACAGAAGCTACACAAATGGCTACACAAACACTCTATGCCACTTTACAGCAGCAAAGCCTTCTGCTTTCGCTCAAGCATATATTAGGCTATCTGTTTGTTATCTCACTGGTCATAGCTATTGTTTCACGTTTCATACCGTTCCATAAGACAATTCGCGTGAAATACACCAAAGCAGGCGACGATATGGTATAAAAATAAGGAGACTGTCCGATTCAGCATCACGACAGTCTCCTTATTTATAAACATTTCTCAGAATTCAATAATCAATGATTTACGAGGAGATATTACCAGATTCTTTGTCAAGTCAATCTTTTTCCCACTCGAAACATCTCTACCTTCTTTAGAATCCTTAGTCAAGACAGTATAGCACTCACTATCCAGAATTTGTTCTGAGCCAGTACTATTCAGCACAATCATTTCAGTTTTTCCTTCATGTACATGAGAATACATATATATCCCTTTGTGAGGAATATGATACTTCACTGTTTTGTTTTCTGTCATTTATGTTTAGTTTAATTTTGCGGGCGCAAAGATATGTATTTAAAACATATTTTTAAAACGCAACAATGAAGTTTTTCGTGTATTTATACACTTTTCATGACATAAATCAATTCTTAATATACTTCTACCTTATCGGCCAGCGATTTACATTTGTCACGCAGTGCATCCAAATCACCGTCATTCTTGTCATAGCAAACTACCACTCCCATACGACGATTCAAGCGAGTAGCAGGCTTTCCGAAAATACGGAGATAGGTATTAGGCTGAGAGCAAACAAGTTCCTCTCCTCTATACTGCGGTGCCTTTTGGCTGGAAACAGGAGAAAGAATTACGGCACTGGCTCCGATATGTTCCTGTGTAATACCTGGAATCGGGAGTCCCAACACTGCATATAAATGTAACTCAAACTCGTTCAGGTTTTGTGTATTAGCCAGTGTAACCATTCCTGTATCGTGTGGACGAGGAGACAACTCAGAGAAATAAACTCCGTTTTCGTGGCTCAGGAAGAATTCTACTCCCCACAAGCCATAGCCCGTCAAAGCACGAGTCACCTTCTCTGCCATTTGCTGAGCCTCAGCCAGATGTTCTGGTGCGATATGAGCCGGCTGGAAACTTTCACGGTAGTCCCCACCTTTCTGCACGTGTCCGATAGGAGGACAGAACAAAGTAGGACCATCCTTCTGTGTCACGGTCAGCAGGGTAATTTCACTGTCAAAGTGAATGAACTCTTCTACAATGAGTTCCTTAATATCCCCACGGCTTCCGCTGCATCCGTATTCCCAAGAATACTTCAAGTCTTCCTCACTCTTGGCGACAGACTGTCCCTTACCAGAAGAAGACATCAACGGCTTGATGACACAAGGATAGCCGATCTTTCCGGCGGCCTCCTTCAATTCTTCATAAGAAGAAGCGTAAAAATACTTTGCCGTTTTCAGTCCCAGTTCCTTCGCTGCCAAATCACGGATAGCCTTACGGTTCATCGTAAAATTCACCGCACGGGCACTTGGTACAACCTGTATACCTTCTTTTTCCAGGTGATAAAGCCGTTCAGTACGAATTGCTTCTATTTCAGGAACAATTATATCCGGACGATACTTTTCTACCACACGGTCCAAAGCTTCTCCATCCAACATACTGAATACCTCGCATGCATCTGCCACCTGCATAGCCGGCGCACCTGCATAAGAGTCACACGCAATTACATACTGTCCCAAACGCTGGGCAGCAATGGTAAATTCCTTTCCGAGTTCCCCGGAACCCAACAAAAGTATTTTTTTAGTCATATTATTATAAGGTTTATGCTTCTTTCTGCAAAGATAATATTTTTCCTCGGACCTTATACTACAGCCGGCAGATTTATCAAGCTTCAGCTTCTGTTTCGGCCAGCTTCTTCAATGACAACACTTCTGCTCCGTCTGCTCCCAAAAGGCTTACGGTTCCGTCTGCCTTGATTTCAAAGCTACGTACTTCATCCAAAGCTTTCAAGATAGAAGACTCCACATCCATATTCGGGCATGCCATCATGGTAGAAATCATCTGACCGAAGCGAAGAGAAGCCGCCTGTCCTTCTTCCTGCGTGAAAGATCCGTTTATCGTATTGCAGCTGGCATTACCGTGTACTCTTTTTTCTGCTACATTGAAAACCAATTGCGGCTGTTTTTCCACTTCTCCTACAGGATTGCCTTTTACGGATACAATTTCCCAGGCACCATTCAGGTCGTTTACAGAAACCTCTGCCACTTCACGTTTCTGCAACAATATTACCTGTTTACCTTCCGCATCGTTCAGTGCTACATCCTCACCTACTGTTTCATATCCAGCCACTTTATTCAATGCTTCCAGTACATTCTGTTCCAATGTCATATCAGGGCACATCATCCGGGTAGCAGCCACCTGACCAAATTTCACTTTTCCAGCATTCAGGGTATCCAATTCAAAGCTTCCCATCAGGCGATTGCATCCAGCATTGCCATACAAACGGTGTCCGTCCTTGTCAAAGCCCAAGAATGGTGCATTTTCTACACTCACCTTTTCTCCGTTCACTTCTACAATATTCCATTCCCCTGTAAAGTCGACTACTGCTACCGATTTTTTTCCGGTTCCACAACTCATCAATGTGCAAGCCAAAGCTGCGGCTGCAAAATACTTCTTATTCATAACTTGTTTTTCCTTTTTAATCTTAATCATAAATTCACGAACAATCCATTTTTAAGAATTGTTCATTTACAAAAATACGTATATCCTCCGAATACTGCATCATGTTTTGAATTATTTTCTATCTTTGCATACTGAACGGTAACGTTTACCGGGCATTTAAAGTTTCAAAGTAATAAATGAGTAAAGTATTGATTATCGGTGCAGGCGGTGTAGGTACCGTTGTTGCACACAAAGTGGCTCAGCATCCGGAAATCTTTTCTGAAATCATGATTGCCAGCCGCACACAGTCAAAATGCGACGCAATTGTCAAAGCAATTGGTAACCCCAACATCAAGACCGCTAAGGTAGATGCCGACAATGTGGATGAACTTGTGTCTTTATTCAACAGTTTTAAACCCGAAATCGTTATTAACGTAGCACTTCCCTACCAGGATTTAACGATTATGGAAGCGTGTCTTCAGGCGGGAGTGAACTACCTGGATACAGCAAACTACGAGCCTAAAGACGAGGCACACTTTGAATATAGCTGGCAGTGGGCATACAAGAAACGCTTTGAAGATGCCGGACTGACTGCCATTCTGGGTTGCGGATTCGACCCGGGAGTAAGTGGAGTATACACCGCATACGCAGCAAAACATCATTTCGATGAAATCCACTATCTGGATATCGTAGACTGCAATGCCGGAAATCACCACAAGGCTTTCGCAACCAACTTCAATCCGGAAATCAACATCCGCGAAATCACACAGAACGGACGTTATTACGAAAACGGACAATGGGTTACTACCCAGCCGCTGGAATTCCACAAAGACCTGACTTATCCTAACATCGGTCCGCGTGATTCTTACCTATTGTATCACGAAGAACTGGAATCACTGGTCAAGAATTTCCCGACCATCAAGCGTGCCCGTTTCTGGATGACTTTCGGACAGGAATACCTGACTCACTTACGTGTAATCCAGAACATCGGTATGGCCAGCATCGAACCAATCAACTACAACGGTATGGAAATCGTTCCGCTGCAGTTCCTGAAAGCCGTACTGCCTAACCCGCAAGACCTTGGTGAAAACTACGAAGGCGAAACTTCAATCGGTTGCCGTATCCGTGGTATCAAAGATGGAAAAGAACATACTTATTATGTATACAACAACTGCTCTCACCAGGCAGCTTATCAGGAAACAGGCATGCAGGGCGTAAGCTACACCACCGGTGTACCGGCCATGATTGGTGCCATGATGTTCCTGAAAGGCTTGTGGAAACGTCCGGGTGTATGGAACGTAGAAGAATTCGATCCGGATCCATTCATGGAAGCTTTGAACAAATACGGATTGCCTTGGCATGAAGTATTCGACGGTGATCTGGAACTGTAATCACATTACCTTAACCATAAAAAGAATCAAGAATGAAGAAGGAGTACTCATTCTTCGTTACTGATTCTTTTTTTCTAAAAATTTCCCTTACGATATGAATATTGGAGACAAAGCTCCCGAAATACTGGGAATCAATGAGAAAGGTGAAGAAATCCGCCTGAGCAATTATGCAGAAAAAAAAATCGTACTCTATTTTTACCCCAAAGACATGACTTCCGGCTGTACGGCGCAAGCTTGCAACCTTCGCGACAACTATGCCGAACTCAAGCAAGCTGGTTACGAGGTAGTCGGAGTCAGCATCAACGACGAGAAGTCACACCAAAAATTCATCGAAAAGAACCAGCTTCCGTTCACATTGATTGCCGATACGGAACACAAGCTGGTAGAGACCTTCGGTGTATGGGGAGAAAAAAGCATGTACGGACGCAAATACATGGGTATCTTCCGTACCACTTTTATCATTAACGAAGAAGGTATTATCGAACGGATTATTTCTCCTAAAGAAGTAAAGACCAAAGATCATGCCTCACAAATCTTACAGTAATTTATGGCAAAAAAAGACGAATTAGAGTTTGAAGGTGGCATTGAAAATGCCCCGAAACCCAATAACAGCGAGAAGCTGAAAGCCCTGCAGGCCGCCATGGACAAGATTGAAAAGAGCTTTGGAAAAGGCTCTATCATGAAAATGGGCGATGACCACGTGCAGGAAGTAGAAGTCATCCCTACCGGTTCTATCGCCTTGAACGCCGCACTCGGCGTAGGTGGTTATCCGAAAGGACGTATTATCGAAATCTACGGTCCGGAATCATCTGGTAAGACCACATTGGCCATTCATGCCATTGCTGAAGCACAGAGAGCAGGCGGTATCGCTGCTTTCATCGATGCAGAACATGCATTCGACCGTTTCTATGCTGCCAAGTTAGGAGTAGACATCGACAACTTATGGATTTCACAGCCCGACAACGGTGAACAAGCACTGGAAATCGCCGAACAGCTGATCCGTTCATCAGCCATCGACATCATTGTCATCGACTCTGTAGCTGCCCTGACTCCGAAAGCTGAAATCGAAGGCGACATGGGCGACAACAAGGTAGGTTTGCAAGCCCGCCTGATGTCACAAGCACTGCGTAAGCTGACTTCTGCCATCAGCAAGACCAACACCACTTGTATCTTCATCAACCAGTTGCGTGAGAAAATCGGTGTAATGTTCGGTAACCCCGAAACTACCACTGGTGGTAACGCTCTGAAATTCTATGCTTCTGTCCGTCTGGACATCCGTCGTGCCACTCAGTTGAAAGACGGCGAAGAAGTCATCGGTAATCAGGTACGTGTCAAAGTCGTAAAGAACAAAGTAGCTCCTCCTTTCCGCAAAGCCGAATTTGACATCATGTTTGGTGAAGGTATCTCTCGCAGCGGTGAAATCATCGACTTGGGAGCTGAGTTAGGCATCATCAAGAAGAGCGGTTCATGGTACAGCTACAACGACACCAAATTAGGTCAAGGACGTGATGCGGCCAAACAGTGCATTCAGGATAATCCGGAACTGGCTGATGAACTGGAAAAACAAATTTTTGATGCATTGAAAGACAAGGAATAAATTTATTCTTTATCTATATAGAAAACGGATTCACCGTGCTGAAGCTCAGCGGGTAAATCCGTTTTTTCATTAATCGGGTTTTATATTGATGTGCAAATAGCTCCATCAACCTTTCCGCCCTTCATAAGCGTATCCTTACAGTGATATCTGTAATTTTTATTTTAATCATGACAACAGAAACTGCTGGCTGAATCGATAAAAAAGGTAATACGACATAAATCCGGAAAGCAGGGTTATACCCGTAAAAATCCAGAAAACGATTCTATACTTCTTTTTCTCATAATTTTCCATCTGGTCAAACTTCGCCTTTAACCTTTCATATCGGCTTTCTTTACAGATCCGTCCGTTTACCAGAAGTAATATGACAAACGGACCAAGGATATAACCCAATATCCCTTTCGACTTGTGGAAAATGTACAAATGCCATGCAGTAGGACTATCAAGACAGTTGAGTATGACAGCGGTGAACAACACAACATAGACATACTGCATAACAGTAATAGTCGCAAAGGTACGGTCTGGCAAGCCATGTTTGCTCGAATACCATAACCAATAGAAGATATTGTCCCAAAATGAGATTCGGGGTGGTTTGATGAAGGGCTTTTGCTTGTATGCTTCCTTCCTTTCTTGATTATATTTATGCCTTCTTTTCTCCATATTATCTTCAGTTGTCGTGTGACAGCCGGATATACCAGTCTCCCTTAATCCTCTTGTACAGGGTCGTGTCATTATAACTTTTCTGGTATATCTCATTCAGTTCACCGTTTTCTGTCATTCGTATTGCCGGACGGTCTTTCAGCCCTGAGTCATAGACAAAGTCCTTGCTTGTTCCGCCAACTGAATAACCATGCGAAAAGTACGGGATAGAGAAACTGGTATATGTCGTATCATGCCCGTACCAGCCGGATTCCACCATTGCCTCCTTCTTTGCCTCTTTCCCGAAATAGAACACCCGCTCACAATCGACTGCCGCCAACAAAGAATCCAACATCTGCCTGTCTTCCATACTGATTCCTCTCAGGCAGGCGGTATCTTCCTGCATGTTGTACGGGGGATAGTACATGCCGTAAGGGCAGCGGGCAATGACCTCCCGAATCCCATTGAAAGCCGCTTTGTTCACATTGAAGTGACGGATCATCTCCGTATCGGATGGCGGCACGGGAACACTGCAGCCGGCAATTATCAGGCTGGCAACACACAAAAATGCCGATATGTATTTCAGAAACATTCCATTCATATAGGACAAAAGTAACGAAATCGGTTGATTGTCATGCAATAATGTGGAAGAAAATGTATCTTTACAGCCGGATTATGGCTGAATGTCATGGCTGTCCTGAAATGGATTGACTATATATGGTTTGTCGGGGAGTCCTTTCACAGATGGGAAAAGTCTCCGGGCGACGGTGCCGCATTGATTATGTGGTGCTGGTATCTTGATGTGGCTATGATATTGTTGACCCTGTTCCACCGGATTGCAGGCGGTTGGATATTCTTCGGTCATTGTCCCTGTCCTGCTGGCTGCGCCTTTCCTTTTCTGCCGTTTCAGGTACACGGCAAAGCGTCAGGACAAGATCTTTGCAAGATATTCCGGCAAAAAGACGGGAAGGCGGTTATTGGCGATATAGGCTGCGATAGTCGGCATATTCTGCCTTGAAGTGCTGTTGATGGTACTTTCCGGACTTTGGACTATCGAACACCATATCAGCTATTGAAATTCACAATCGTATCTTTCCTTGAAATACTGACGGAATGCGGGCGTGTCCTTTCCTACATAGATTTTTTTCAAATCATAAGCTATCCAGCCGTTTCCGTCATTCAAGTTCACAAGCCAGAAACTCAACGGGTCAGCCCCTTCAATGATTGAATCATGGTAGTACACGTGATTCTTGTCGCATCCGTAATCGGAATCCTCTTCTACAGATTGTCTGCCGTCCCGGACGGATGTCTTCCAGACAGGACGGAATGTGTTGATGTCCACCACATCCGGAAGGGGTTGATTGTTCCACCAGATATGGCTTTTATCCCTATACCATCGGTTACAGATGTGTCTGAATGTAGCCAAGTCTGCATCGGGAAGTATATTGAAATCAAAATCATAGATATATTGATTGTCAGTATACATATGCCCATCCCTGACTATTCTCTTTAACAGTGAATAATCCTTCACCTGTGTGATTCTGTCTTCCTTATATACACCATTTATGTCCTGACAAATCAGATAATCTATCTCTTTGAACGAAGCAGGGTCTGCTCCCTTTACAATCTTGTCCCTGTAATACACCTTGTTCTTATCCGCTGCATAACAGCCGGAATAAAGATGAACTTCCTCCACTACGGGATGGAAAGAGGCATAGTCTATGCCACGGATTACACTGCCGTCTTCCATAAAATATCCATTATATCGGTCTTTTGCCCAATGGGTGCCGCTGTAATCTTTATTCCCCAATACAATAAATGTAGATTTGTCCTGTACATTCAATGCTTTTCCTAACCAATAGAAATCCTTCCTGTCCTCTGTCAGATAATGGGTATGTACTTCAAAGGTTTCCGGATCTGCGTTTTTTATCTCCTCTCCGTCTAAATAGACTCTGGATTTATCCCTCGCGTACTGTTCTCCTAATGACTGAAAGGATTTTCCGTCTGCCCCCTTCAATACACCTCCTCTATAATAGGCATGTATGTCGTCATGTGCATACGCGTCTTTAAGTACCTTGAATGTTTTAGGGTCAGCCCCTTCCATGATGCCTCCCATGAAAAAGACATGTTCAGAATCACGTCCATAAGAACCGCGCAATGCCTTGAAGGTCTTAGGGTCGGCATCCACTTTGAAGGATGTGTGTCCCCAGCCCTCATTCCATGAGTGCCAAGTCACCTCCTTGCCGTCATTCTTGTATCCGAGCGTACAACTTGCAAACAGGAACGAGGCAATAACAGGAAACACGGATCTTAATATGTGTCTGATATACATAAATCTTTTTATTTAGTACGTTATATGCGAAAATACGAATTTCCATACAGAACGGAAATGTTTGTGAGCATATTTTTCACTCGGAAAATCCTCGCTGTTTGTCCGGCTATGGCTATAAAGTAACACCCTATATCCCATAGATGGTCATGTAAATTTGGAAACAGAGAATCATAATCAGCATCAAAACAGCATGTATCAGCAGGATTTTTTCCGCTGTACCGGAACCGATGACAGGCGGACGCAATTATCCCTACAATGTCCCAGACTATCGCCAACAGGCAGGCAAGGGCATAGTTTTCGTGAGACTCGTAGGTCCATCCCAGCCCTTCACCTCCTATGGGGTAAAGTTCAGGATGCTTTGTGAACTGCACATAATCACCGGTATTCACCAGAGCATAGTCCCCACAATATTCTTAATGCCAATCGTAATCTCATACCGTTTCCATATAACACATTCAAAACTCCCAACCCGTTTCCCACTTATGGGACGCTACCAATGCCAGCCTGTTCCCGTATAACTCATACCAGCAGGTCAGGTAATCGCTTGCCGCCCCCTCGCTATCCCTGCAGACAACCCACGTACATTCGATGAATTTCCGTCTGCCGTCTTCGATTTCCTCAAATGTGGCATGGTTCAGTAACTCGATACGGAACTCTCCGCCCATATCGCTCTCTGTTGTCCGTATCGGGACGTGAGGCTGTCTTGATTTATCAGGCGTTGCAAGGCTTCGCTGGGGACTTCCTGACGTGCTCCTACCCAGAAATGCAGTGAAAGATAATCCTTGTACCTTTGCGAGACTTCGACCTGCTCATTTTCCGTAGGAATTGTCTTTTCCGAGATAGCGGGAAACGTAACGTTCACAGCCACCACCATAGCCACGATAACCGCCCAATAGACCGCTAACGCCCGTTTCCAGTAACGGGGACGCTTACGAAGTTCCTGACGGACTTCCTTGCATATCTTCTTATCGTCAAAAAATCCCAAAGGGATGGCCGACAGCAGCACCGCCAGGCCCGCCAGACCGTAGACGACAATCTTTTGCGGCACGTTTACCAGATGCACGTACCCGTCTTGTCCCCTTGCTGCCAGAAATGTGCCGGCCAGCAGGACATATTCCGGGAGGATGCTCAGGAAGTATATTC
This sequence comes from uncultured Bacteroides sp., assembly GCA_945965395.1. GTDB lineage: Bacteria > Bacteroidota > Bacteroidia > Bacteroidales > Bacteroidaceae > Phocaeicola. The sequence goes on along the minus strand of CAMFND010000053.1, from coordinate 13,454 downwards.
CGGCAGCAAATGCCTTTCGCTTCCTCTTATTGTTCCATTCCGTGAAATGCGCATAAGGAATTTTATGCAGCATCACCAACATGCGGAAAAATCGGCCAAGGATGTTTCTTTTATTTTTCATTTCAGTATTTCGGTTATCCATTTCAGAGCAGTTCCTAATAAAACCATTGCGGGAATAATCAGCAAATAAAGGGAGAAAAAGAACAGGTTGCGCCGTAAGGGGCTGAACTTACAGCCCGCATAATGCTGCATGACCGCTTTCTTGCATCTTGTTTTGTTCATCATTTCAAGTTATCGTGAATGGTCCAACTTGATGTACCAGTCTTCCTTGATAGGCTTGTACAGCGTGGTGTCGTTGTATGTCCTACGGTAGATTTCGTTCAGGTCACCGTGCTCGGTGATACAGATGTTTTGGCAACTTCTCAATCCTGGATCGTAAACGAAACACTTGGATGTTCCCGTATCCACGATGTCGTTGAAATAGTACGGTATAACGAGGCTCACATATACCGAATCCGCTGTTCCCCATTCTCTGCGGTCCACAAAGACGAAACCACATCCAATTTCTGACAACAGAGAGTCAAGTAGGATTTGGTCTGGCTTTAACAGTCCATATACCGGAATATCTTGTTCGTCATTTGATTCATAGGATGTATTGCTTTGCTCTGTTGAATCAAGTATAATGATTCCATCAGGAAAGAGTGGCGGGTAGTGAAAACTACCTTCTGAACTCTCTGCTATGATTTCGTACACCTTGCAGAATGCCACTTCGTGCGTGGCGAAATGGCGTATCATCTCTTCGTCGTTCGGTGGCATGGGCGGCTCTCCGCAACTTGCGGTAAACAGGCTTGCTAAAAGCAGGATTATGATAGATATTCTCATTTTCTTATTTATTTTATGTCTGGCAGATAATGTTTATTAAACAGGTTCTGCAATTGTAATTTGATTCTCAATATATTCAGGTTATGTTTCCTTTCGCAAAATAGCAGGTCATAACCCGTATTTCCCGATATAACAGCAAAATAAGAAAAAAAAGACCACAAAAATCATATATAGAATGGACAAAATACTCCATTTCAGCTTTTGAGGTTCATTTTCAACTTCCTCCTTTATACGCTCAAAGGCCCCGTTTTTGCACATGGTACGGTTGCGAAGCCGTTCAATGGTTAACATCCCTAACATATAAAATGCAAAATACAATGGCTCGTATTCTTTTAATAATACATTGTCCACAGATTTATCGATAAGTATTAATATTCCAAAATACAAAAGCACATCAAAGGATGCTACAAACAACATTGCAGCATATTCGTCCGCACCGTCACGACCTATTATTCTGCGTCGGATCTTAAAGAACTTAATATAAATATACTTCCATACGTTCATAATTGTTTAACTGCAAATAAGACCGGTATCATTTTTTGAGACCACAAGTACATTGACAATGCTACAAAAGCAAGCGTAAATAAAATAAACAACAGTGATAACATTCCCCACAAAAACTTTCTGGGTTCTTCCTCTACCTCTTTCTTTATGCGCTCAAAAGTTCCATTTTTACGCAAGGAATGATTACGAATCATCCAAAAAACAAAAAATCCACTTAGTAAAATAAGTGTAAACAAAAACTCATGGTCAGGAAGTAAATTATAACCTGTTAATCCATCTGTCAAAAATACAATCCCAGAATATACGCAAAAGTCAAGCTCTACAACAAACAACATTGCTGTATAGTCTCCTGCAAGTGTCTTACCTAATAGACATTGACGGAATTTATAAAATTTAATATATGTATATTCCCAAACATTCATTGTTTAACTGCAAATAAGACCGGTATCATTTTTTGAGACCACAAGTACATTGACGATGCTACAAATGCAAGCGTAAATAAAATAAACAACAGTGATAACATTCCCCACAACAACTTTCTGGGTTCTTCCTCTACCTCTTTTTTTATGCGTCCAAAAGCTCCATTTTTACGCATGGCATGGTTATGAATCATCCAAAGAACAAAACCTCCACAGAGAAAAATAAGCGTGTACAAAGGCTTGTGGGCAGGAAGCAGATGATATCCTGTTAATCCATCAGTCAAAAATACAAACCCTGAGTATAACAGAAAGTCAAGCCCTACAACAAACAACAATGATGTAAAATCTCCTGCGAGTGTCTCACCTAATAGACATCGACGGAATTTATAAAACTTAATATAAATATACTTCCATACGTTCATTTTACTGATTTATATAATGCTTGGGCCGTTATGATATAATGTTTGGTGGCTAACTGACCTTTTCTGGGGAGGTTGAGCCGCTTGTTAGCTGATATTTGATTAATCTTAATTCTAATATTTTTTGAGCTACTTGATTTTTAATACTGTCTCGCAATATTTCCAATCTCCGTTTTCCTATACGTTTGTCAGCCGCCCGAAATATATCGGTCAATCCCCAATAATCATCTTCAAATTTGCGAGTTAATATATCTGAAACTGGAGTATCTATGTATTCCCGTATTAAGTTTGAAATAAAAGATATATCACAATAATATGGGTATTCGGCAGTTTGAGGTATATGTGCATGATGATGGGATACATGACCATCCTTATCAACAAAATCTTTTGGATAATCAAATATGATTTCTTTTCCTATGGTTATCCAATATCGAGGGCATGGACTTGTTGCCCTGTCGCTCCTCATAGGATATACAGCACAATGTATCTGGAAATCAATCTCCGGATCAATTATCAGATATAGTTCCTTTTGTAGTTTACTCCATCTTTTCATGTATTCTTCCTCTGTAGCTAATGTTTTGTGGCTAACCGACCTTTTCGGGGAGGTTAAGCCATATGTTAGCTGATGTTTTACTTATATTATAATTATTCCTTTAATATTTTTGCCAGTATATTAAATATACGTTTGGAGAAAGGACAATGATTAATGTCTCCCGGCAATCTCAGTGCATAGAAATAATAATCTCCCATAAACCATACATACTGATAGAAGTTATGCTTCACATCCATTGTATCTGGAACAATAAATGACGAGTCTAATGACTCAGCCCCTGTATATAAATATATACAACCCTCTCCATTCAACCGAGTATTATAACCTAATTTCAAATGTGTATCATACATCCTTTGACTTTTATAATAGAAAAAATCAGAATACTCTTTTATAAATGGTTTATCATCGCCCTTTTTATATTGGTAACCTTCTGCAATTAGAACTTTATTAAATTGCTCTATTACTTCTTTATTGCTTTTATGTGAATACAGCAAATAATCAATTCCAGTAAAGTAATCTTCCATATATTCTGTTTTAGAGCATTATTCATTTTCAGCAGCTAATGTTATGCTAACAGCGAAATCCGCTGTTATTTTTCCTAAGTATCATCGATACAGATTTCAGTCATATATAGCTGCTATTTCCAGCTCAATAGACGTGCACGTACTGTACTTTCCCGTCAAGCAATTCCACACAGCGGTCGTTGGAAAAGCGCAATGTCTCCAGAGTCCGGCCTTCCTTTTTGACTTCCGATTTGTGGTATGGCTCGCCCCATGCGGCGATGACCATTTCTCTCGTCATGCCGGTATCGACCTTGCGAAAGGCAATCAGTTTCCCGTATTTCTCGCCATACCGTTTTTTCAGCTGGACGATACGTGCCGTGCTTACAAACTCGTACACCTCGTCACCGCCTATAGGAAATGCTTCCACTCGGACACCGTCAGCACCTTCCATCAGCAGAAACGCCCCGTCACTGTTCATCTTCAGGCCGACGTCCACACAACGGTACTCCGCACCTTCAGCCGGGGTAATAACCTGACCGTCCTCGGTCTCCACGGCCTTGGCAAGCGACAGGAATGTCTGCCCAACAAAGCGTTTCAGCTTCTCATAATACCCTAAACAGGTCATGCTCAGCGGATACCTGAACGGGTTATAATACATCTCTTCGCCGCTTTCTTTCTCACGAAGCAGCAGGCAACATCCTGCCGACAGGTAGTCTGTCTTGGTCCAGACCTTCACTACCTCGTAATATTTTCCGACTACCTCTTTAGCCGGGGTCGAACTGATATTGACCGCCTTGTACACCGTCCGATCATCCCCGGCAAGGAAGTTGGACGTGTAGAAGGCATCCCAGTAGCCGTCCCCGTCATTTCTCGCCCCGTGCATGTACAGGGTCTGTCCCGGAAGGGAAGCGAAGCTCCGCTTCTCCACGTTAGTCAAGCTGTCATAGGGCTGTGCATTTGTCACCGTGTACTCTTTCAGTCCATCGCTCTTGGGAACGATGTTAAGCTGTGCATGGGCATATATCGCCGTACACAGGAAGAAGGTTATAATCGGAATTGTTTTCATACTCAATCTCTTTTTTTTAGTTTACAGGTGGCATCCGGGGGAAGGCAACCACACCTCTGATCAAGATAATGATGATACCGACGAGCTGTATTTATAAACAAAACCGCTACGACCAGATAGCCGTAGCGGTTTCTTTGCCATACCGGATTTGAAATCCTGTTATTTGTTAAGCCGTTTCATCGCTACGGTTATTTCTTTAAGAGCTCGGCAAACTCCTTGAGGCGGTCGAGACTTTCAAAGAAATCTACATCAAATTTGATTGCCTCGCCATTATTCAGGGCTACCGTCAAGATACCGTTATCCTGATCATAATTGAGGCCCGAAATATCGGACTTTGTAAACGAGCCCTCTGTGGCGGTTCCTTTCTTTAATATAGGATAAGTGATTTTTTCGTCTTCTACGGTAATTGAACAGTTTTGGGCGGCCAATGCACGAGACTGACGATACTTGTTGAATACCTTAAACAACATATACAATCCGACTAAAATCAATATGATAGCAGTGGGGACTGGTCCGAGGATACGTGTTGCTCCTATTTTGATACCAAACGGGTAAACGATGGGTACGACAACCAAGGCAATACCTATCGCCAACTCCGTCATGTTGTCTTTGAGGACACTCTTTGAACAATAAGAAAAAGTCTGTTTCATTGTAAATAAAATTTATAATTGATAATAAATAAATTCGTTATTTCCCTGTCACACTGAACAAGTAAATTAGTATGCCAATCATGACAGCGACAATCACTCCTAACCAAAAACGGTAGGTTTTAGGACCCAACAAGTTCATCCAAAAGTTGCCACCCGTACATCCAGGACGGGAATACGTCCATTTCCAACCACAGATAATACCAATCAGCCAAACAAGCAGGATTGCAACGGCCACGAGATAACCGTACCGGGGTTCTTCCTGGATAAGCTGGGGGAAGTTTTTCAGTTTTTCAAGCCATTCCATATTAAAAATAAGATTAGGGGTTATCGAATAGTTCTGTTTATCTCAGGAAGAAGTACCAGACCAGAACGGCGATGGTGATAATGACAGACAATACCGTCATGGCTGACTTGTATTTTTCAACAGCCGGAGCTTCTTGCTCTTCAGAGAACATATTGTCATTACTTGTGAGATTATCCAACCCATCACCATGAAATTCGAACTTCTGGTTACCGGTAGCAAGTCCGATTGCAGAGTTAGGAATCGCTTCAATGGTATATCCATCAGGCTGTTTTCGTATGCCCACCATGGCATAGTGACAATTTAGTTGAGTAGCCTTTTTGGTAGAGGTCTGTTTGGAGAACAGAATAATGTCAGTAAAACAGTCGCTAAGATCTGTCACAGCATTACGAAGTTCCTTATCTATATGCTGTTGTCCGGTTTCAGAATCTATGATATAGTATAGATCTCCAATCGACATAACTGAATTATATCGAATATTACCCACCTCTAACTTATCAGCTTCGGCCTTTACAGTTTGCATCGTCGCCTCGTCTATTTCGGTTCCCTTCAACGGACAAGCATAGAGACAGTAGGCAGTATCGTTAAAAGTTACACTGCGGATAGGATAAAGATGTACCACTCTGCGGTCTTCAAGCTTCTGGTACTTTTTTGACAGTTTTTTCAGGACTTTTTCATCATATCCCTCTGGAACACTTCCACTTTCCAAAATGATTGATAAGTTACTAATTATCTCCATAAATATTATTTAAAAGATTCTATCTGCTTAACTGTTACTCTTCCTCCACAAACATCGTTCCATCAGGGTTAACATGAACCTTGCCTTCAAAATAAAGGTATGTAACCTCCCGACCCTTTGTTTCGGTTTCATTACCGTCTTCCGTGAAAAGAATACTGATAATTCGATCCTGACCGCCAACATTACGTCCGTCATTCTTTGGTCCATTTGACTTATAAGGAAGTATTTCCTCGATAGTATAAGAACCGATAGACTTATAAGTATGTCCTTCCGGAACAAATTTTTGGGCTTCGGCAAAATATTTATCAACAGAAGAAAGATCTATTTCCGAAAGATCAATTCCTTTAACTGTCTGATAGGTCAGGTCAAACGAACCATCAGTAGCATTCAATTTGTTGCCAATCCTCCCGTCCAGGTAATATGCCTGCGAATAGAGATTATTGTCTGAATCGACTATAAACAAATCAACATACATCATCTTGTTGGTAAGAGGCTCACCTTCGGAAAAGCGTACGCTGTAAATTTTCTTGTTTTCTGCATCAAACTTTTCCTTGATAACATCGATTGCTTTCTTGTAGGTATCAGCTTTATCCATCGGATTGCCATTGAGTAAACCGCTGCAAGAAGACAATACAACTGCAACAAAAGCAATAAACAGTGAATTAAATAACTTTTTCATGAGGCATTAATTTTTTGATATTAATAATTTAGTGATTCATGGAAATTACCAGAGTGCCATGGGTTTACTTCATCTCCATTCGTACTGTCCGGCAGAAATCAATCTCTCTATAAAGTTGCTCCAATAGCCGTTCGTTGTTCAATGATTTCCGCCCAGGCCGTAAAAAACCGTCCGGTGTATCTGATGCAAAATAGAACGTATCTCCATTAAAAGAAATCATCAAGTCGCGGTTAAAAGTCTGGCGAAGATGTGTCATTCGACGCATCATAGCTGGTGTAAGTACCATGCGGGCTTCGATTTCATCATCGGCATATACCACAAACAGTTTCTCGAACTCCGGATCTTCCAAATGGACGAACTTGGCACCGAATTTTTGTTTGAATCCTTGAATAGTCTGTGCCAAATAACCGACTTTGTTTTCCAAATGGTCGGGCAGAAGCATGACATACCCTTTGAACTCCCGCTGAACCTTGCAACAACCGAACATGCCTCGGAAACTGTGCATGGTACTTTCAATTCTGACACCGAAGAGCGGACGTACAAAATATTGATACAGTACTTCCAAAAAATTCAGGGAAGAAAAGTCTTTCTGGTTGGACGAAGTGACTCCTGCATCGACAATGCTCATCCACTGGTCTCCCACAGGAATATCCAGACGACCGTAACACGTGGAGCTGACAGAGGAACCAGTTGCCATCTGTGTACTGAATAGTCTGCTGGATGCCACTGTTTTAGAAGGAACAGATCCTGTAGGTGAATATTTCGCTCCGGGAAACAGGCGAGATATAATGTCGGACATCACACGGATTTCCTGATTATTCAGCACATTAAAACATTTCATGAATGCGAAATGAAGCACAAAAAATACAGCAAAGCCTATCATCATGTATTTTCCCATGGTGACGGAAGTCTGATAATCGGTACGGTCCACAAGGAATCCTCCAAAAATACAGAAGCCGAACCACACAATAGTGCACAGATAAACAATGGAGGTCAGGATGCGGAACACGATACGGAGCATCCTTATGCGGGACATCTCTTTCTTTATGTGAAGGGAAATGCCCTTGAAATCTATATTCTGACTTTCTTCCATGCTTTACTTGAATAATTCTCCCACCTTCACTTCCTTGATTTCACTTTCCGGAAACTCTATCAGTTCCTGCTGCTCATGCTTACGCCAGGATGCGATTATCGACGACGGAAACATTTCAATGTAATTGTTGTAATCGGTTGCAGCAGCATTGTAGGTGCGCCGGATGGCCTGCAGCTCATTCTCCATGTCCTCGATCTGGACCTGAAGATGAAGGAACTGCTGGTTCGCCTTAAGCTCCGGATAGTCTTCCACCGCCACATTCAGTCTTGACAGAAGTGACGACATTTCCGTACCGCTTTTTATCTGCTCGGACTCTGTAGCGTTCGAAGCCCTTGACCGCAAATCGGCAATGCGGGTGAGAATCTCATTCTCGTGTCCCATGTATGCCTTTACGGAAGCGACAAGGTTGGGGATCAGGTCATTCCTCTGCTTGAGGACGACACAGATACCGCTCCTGCACTGCTTGACCCGGTTCTTCTTCGCAATAAGGCTGTTATTGGTAAATACTGCCCATAAAATGATTATGAGCAGTATCACGGTAATGCATATAATGGCTATAGTCATATTTCACACGGATTTAGATATACAATTCTGCCGGTATGACTCTGATTGTCCCTTCCCAGTAGAAGTGAGGGACGATGCCGTCGGAAGGAAGATAGCCCTTGGGGAGTTCCTTGTAATAAAGGACAAGTTTCCTTACTTCCACATCGGCGCCTTCCACGATTTCTCCGCTCAGCTTCACGGTTGACCAGCAGTCCTCTTCCTTGGCAAGACTGACTACGCCCTCACATCCGGGAGCTACCGACTGCCTGCCTTCACACATGTTACGCAGTTTTTCCATCACTCTCTTCAGCCATTCTACATCGTTCATGTGTTCCTTATCCAGCGCATATATGCCAATACCATAGAAAGAGTCGTCCTCGTGTTTCACGCCTTTCCATGCTTCCGCCGGGGCACTGACAATTCCCGCGTAGACGATTTGTCCTTCCGTAAATTTTCTCAACCACTTACTTTTGCCCAGCCACGGGGCCTTGCCTGCAAGTTTCTTGAAAAACTCGGTCTCGGAACTGCGCGGCGTCTGCATGTATGGTTTCAGTTTGTCAAGCTGTGTCGGATTCTTGTAGAGTTCTTTATCACGTTTGGTCTCTTCGGCCTCCTTTGCACGCCGGGCTGCAAGTTTCTCCCTATATTTAGTCACGTCAAGACCCTGAGCTTCCATCTGGTCAAGGTCATTCTCCGTCATGGTTTTCTCCCATTCGGTAGCAGCGTTCTTGAAAAATACCATATTCGTATAGTTTTGAGAGGTTACTGATATTGATAATCTCCGGATTCTACCATTCGATAGACTTCCACGGTGAATCGTCCTTGTTGAGAAGTGCCCCCACAACTTCATCCGCGGTCTCGTAGTCGTCCGTTTCGCCTCTCCATATCCCGCGTCCCACGGCAAAGCTGTTGCCATATTCTTCCCACGAATTGAAGGATTCCTTGGCTATGCCGGCAGTGGTTCTGATGGCTTCCCACATTTCGTCTTCATTGATGTAGCCGCAGATGAAAGCCCAACGGGCCATATTCACAGCACGTACAAGATCCCATGCCAGCACGGTTTCGGGCAGGTCTGCTTCCGTCGTTTCATTTACTCCCATTACGAATTCAGCTATCGTGAACGCATCACCAATCTTGCTGTCCTCGTCCGCCTTTTCTTCCTCTGTGATGGCCTCGATTCCACACCGGCGGATTTCAGCCAAGGCCGGATCCGCACCGGCATGTTGGCCTTCGTTCAGCAGCCATGAGATGGTCTCCAGGGCACTCTTCCTGTCGGTCACTTCCCACCATTCCTCAAGCATTTCCTTGAGAGTGTCCGTGTCAGTTGTACTTTCAAGGGAGTCCACGTTGTCATCGTTGTACAGGAACAGCGGTGCCCCATAAGCCAGAAGTCTGTTCTGTTCAGATGTCAGACTGTCATCGCCCTTTCGAGTGATTTCCCAACCGGCATATACGTCAAACCCGTCTGAGAAATCCGGAAAACCTTCTGGCATGAATCCGGCTCCCATTGCCTGCTGCATCATGTTCCCCGCAAACTCAAGATTTTTACGATAGGTTTCCATTACCGCTTCAGGATTCTGTGCGGATTCTGCCATCATCTGTGCCTGATATGCTTGTGCTTCCGCAACTCCCGGAAACATTTCAGCCGAGTCCTGCATCAGTTTTTCATGCATTTTCATAAGGTCGGTACCCTCAAATCCTGGTATGTTGCCATACATAGCCTGAGCTTGTTCCAATGCAGCTTTCATGGCTTCTGCCTGTGCTGCTCTTGCAATTTCCTCAGGAGTCTGAGGTGTCTTTTTGGTTTCTTCTGCCATATTTTTCAAATATTAAATTGGTTAATGAATATCTTATATGTTTATTCCGATCCGCTTTCAAGAAGCTTTTCCACAATTTCATTGAAGCCACGCTCTCCTGCATAATACAGAGCCGTATGCTGAAGATTATCAGCAATGTTGACATTCGCATGATATTCAAGCAAGACTGACACAAAATCGTTGTGACCCTCTCTGGCTGCAAGAATTAGCGGGGTTTCCCCGTTGTCATTCTGCACGTCCACCGCAGCTTTGGCCTTCAGCAGAGCCTCGCCTATAAAGCGGTTCCCTGAAATGGCCGCGTAATGTATCGGGGCATTGCCGCTCAGCATAGCCTTGCCGGGATCAGCTCCAGACTCGAGAAGAAGGTTGACCATAACAAGATTCCCCTGCATACAGGCGAGTATCAGCGGAGTCTCTCCGCCGTCGTTCGTTGAGTCAAGCATGGATTTGTCTGACAGGAGCAGCGTGCGGACAATTTCACCCTGTCCGTTATACACGGCCTGATGAAGCGGGGTGTTGCCGCGTGCATCCCGGTCATTTCCACATGAGAGCCGGGCGACCACTTCCCGCAACCCGTGGGCTGTGGCATAGTCGATGGCCTTGTGGCCGGAGGCATCGGCGACCTCCGTATCGGCTCCCTGATCCATCAGGAAAAGGGCGGCATCTGTACGCTTGTTATCAAGCAGGCATATCAGCGGGGTACGTCCTTCATTGTCCGTCACGTTGATGTCGGCCTCTTTCTGGAGCAGCTTCCCGAGGATTTCCTTGTTGCCGCTCCGTGCCGCCGCATGGAGGGGACTCTCGGAACGGTTGTTGACACATGACGCATCGGCATCGTTGTCAAGAAGCAGAACCACTATGTCCCTGTAGCCTTTCTGACAGGCATAATAAAGAGCAGTGTTTCCTTCCTGATCCCTTTTGTTGATGTCAATTCCTCCCTTCTTCAGGAATATCTGGACAATGCTTTTCTGCCCGTTTCGGCAAGCATTGAGAAATGTCTGGTTGTTGTCCATATATTTTTGTTTAAGAATATTTCAATAATAATCTGATGAGATTGTCATTGTTGTAATCAGCCGCTACGTCCATGGCTGTCTTGCCTTCATTGTTTACGGCATTCACGTCAGGCAGTTTGAAATCCAGCAGAAGTTCAATCGTTTTCTGGGCCATGCTGCCACGGCAACATGCCGCCACATAATGCAGGAGGGTATTTCCCCGGTTGTCTGTTTTATCCACGTCTGCTCCGGCTTCGAGAAGCTTTTCGAGGATTTCCGAGGGGTCGTCCGAACCGACAGGCCAGCCGTAAGGTGTATATTTTTCGTTTGCCTTATGACCGCCAAAGAGAATCATCATGGGAGTTTGGCCGGAAAGATTAGCGACGTTGGGGTCGGCCTTTCTCTTGAGCAGCCAACCAAATGCCGTTTTGCCCAACCTGTAGCCGGTATGACGGCAGGAAAGCGCAAGAGCCGTGTTACCTTCCGCATCAACAGGCAATTCGGGATTCCAGCCTTTTTCCTTCATCAGGTCAAGCAGCCCCTTGTAAACCTCGGTATCCTTGCAGAAATAGTCCTTGCTCACCCATGCCGAAAAAGCCGTCTCTTCATTCGGGAATCGGTAGTTCGGATCAGCTCCGCTGTTCAGAATCATGGCAGGAGCATCCTGTATGGTGTCAAACCAGCTGAACGCACACGCGAGGGGAGACTTGCCCTCAAAGTCATACATATCCCTGTGCTCGCATACCGTCTGCAGGTCTGCACTCGAACGCAAAATGGCATCCAGTGCCCCCATATCCTTCATGTACATGGCCTGGAATATGTCCATATTGCCGTGCAGGGCCGAAAGTTCATCAATATCGGGGTCGCTTCCGGAAAGGAAGGCCGCAATCTTCATCGCCTTGTTCTCTATGGCGGCATCCCAGGCTGTCTTTCCGCAGTTTGACTTGTCTTCAGGGTCTATTTTTTCTTCTTCAACAAGTTTTCTGGCGAGCCGGTAAACGGTTTCGTCCTCTTCCTCCAGCCTTGCAATCCTGCTCCTGATTTCCTCTATCTTACTTTCGGGATAATGATATTGTATGGCTTCATCCAATTCCTTTTTCGCGAACCTGATATTCCTTTTAATGTCACCTGATGCGGCACAAAGGCCGAAAAGCACGTTCTCTCCGTTACTATCCGTAGAATTAATACGTGTTCCGGACTCAATAATCGCTTCCGCCATCTTGAAATGACGGTTCCTTACACCCTCAATCAGGGCTGTGGTATTTCTGGCCGAACGTGGTATATTCGCCCCATGTTCTATGAGCATGAGGGCTATTTCTTTCAACTTCTCTTCATCTACACAGCCTGCACTGATTCTGCCAAGAATATAAATCGGCGCAGAACCATTTGCATCCTTGATATTGGTGTCAGCATCCCGTTCAAGAAGAATCCTTACCGCCTCGGTATCTCCATAATGACAAGCAAGATGCAACGGAGAACGGCCTTCATGCAGTTCGTCACAATCGTCAACGATTACTTTCCGGAATGCCTGATGAATTTCATCCTCCGACTTCCGATGTTGATACATATAATATATATCACTGTAATTCATGGTTCTATCTTGTTTAATAGATTATTGATATGCATATATTTGTTACCAAGATGTGAAGCAATGGCTCTAACTTCATTGAAAAGACGCAATTTGTAAGCCGTTTCAGCTTTCAGTCGCAACAGCCGGATAGCCACAATTGCTAAAGGAGTGTTACATGGCAACGGTATAAAAACAGGGCTTTCGTTGTATTCCCATTGAACTAAACAGCCCGGAAGTTCTCTTAACTCAACAGACAACGATGCAGGAATAAGTCTTTCCGCATCCCGCAACAAATTGTAACATTCATCAGCCCAAGATACCATATAGCAACATAATGCCTGGTTATACAACGTTATACAATCCTTCTTGCCTGAGCGTTGAAAACACAGATAAGCATAGGCATATTCGCCACAACCCATAAATTGGATTCCGGCATCAAAAAGTTTTTCAAAATTGACAGCCGGTTCACTCTGATTACGTCCAAGAATTTCCATCATAGTATGTATACGAAAACAAAAAATGCTCAGATATGAATACAAACATATCTGAAACCATCCATATAAAGATTCTTTAAAGAACAATCTGTCTGTTATCTTTTGAAATGGAAAAAAAGTAATTCTATAGAACAAATAACTTGCAGCTATTTGATAACTATATATTTTATTATAGATTAACGCGCGAACCGTTTGAGAGGGAGAGAGAGAGTGTGTGTGTGTGTGTGTGT
>CAMFND010000052.1 GCA_945965395.1 uncultured Bacteroides sp. | reverse complement strand
AACATAGCTTCATTCTTGGGAGTTACTCCCGAAACTATTAGCCGCATACGCCGTAAACTGGAGAAATAGTTTATCTTTTAACATCTATTGTATTAGGGCCTTGATTATTGTCAAGGCCTTTTTTATTTTTTCTCCCTTACTTTGCTACTTTCATTATTAAAGGTATTGATATGATACGCAAACTAACGAAAGAAGAATACAACCATGCCGCCGATTTGTCCTACCAAGTATATATGGAATGTGGCAGGAGCGATTTTACTCAAGAGGGTATCGAAACGTTTAAAAACTTCGTGTATAACGCATCGTTGATGAATGCGCTTGACTTCTATGGTGCCTTTGACCATCACCGACTGATAGGTATAATTGGCGTGAATAAAGAAAAGCAACATATTTCCCTTTTCTTTATTCTGCCCGTCTATCATCGGCGGGGAATCGGAAAATCGCTGTTTGTCTATATGATGGATGATTGCAACTTTACTCACCTAACGGTGAATTCCTCCACCTATGCCGAAGCGTTCTATCAATCTTTGGGATTTAAGAAAACAGGTGAGAAGGAGCTAAATAAAGGAATCGTAAGTATTCCTATGGAGAGAAACGTATAATTTTATCAATTACTTGAAACAATACATCAATATGAAAAAGAGACTCTTCCTGTTAACGGCAATCATCGACTGCACCCTCCTATGCCTCACCTCCTGCGAAAAGCATAACAGTATCAACTACCTCAAATCCAAATGTACAGCCGAATTGAACGGACAGACGATACCCTAATTTTGGGTAGGGATTATCGCCGAAATTGCATGGAGAGCAAAGTGTCATACGCCACTGTGAACGACCTATACAGGTTTCATTGAATTTGTTGCAGTCAGAACCTCGTTTCGTAGGCAAGGCATTACTGCCTGTTTGCTCTAAGAAAACATGAGGATGGCAGCATACTTGGTGTATATATTGGGCGTTATTGCGAAAAATATTCCGGCTATGAATTGCTACCGGAAGATTGGGTTCCAGGGAACAGGTGTACAAGGTGTATATGAGGTATGATGCTGATTAATTGTTACAATACTTCTCATATTAGGCAACAAATATATTAGCAATCTTCAAATTATTAGATGAAATATCTGTAGTATTTAGTAGAAACAATATAAAGACACTCTCGTAACAATGGTTACAAGAGTGTTTATTTTATATCTGTAGTTATTTGATATACGTCGTCAATAAGGATATAGTCGTAGCCCCTCAATTTGCATTGTTCCAGATTATATCTGTTGGATTTAATCATCTCATCGGCAACAATATCTGTAGACAGCCTTTTCTCTATTATGCTTGCGTTTTTTAAAATGTCCGCAAAGTGCTGTTTTATATATTCTTTACTGAATATCAAACAAATGTATTTTATATCACACAGATAATCATCCGCAAAGTCTTTTTCCCAGCCGAACGGTATATAACATCCCTCTACAATCAGGTTCTGTCTGTTTTCAATGCAGGTCTTTACGATTTCCCGTACAACAGGCCACAAAAAATCTGTCAGGGCAGAATCTGGGCTTTCTGGCGACAGTCTTGTCTGTCCGCTCCTGATAAGTCCCATTTTCAGATGGTCTATTGACAGATAGGGATATTTGTATTTCTCCAACAGTCTTTGCGCAAACAAGGTTTTTCCTGTATGGGTACAACCAGTGACTAATATGACCATAGCATCTTGATATAATTACATACAATACAGTTCACATGGCTTACCCGTTGAGGGATAACTGACATTGATTGAAATTTTTATCTGGATAGATTTTTTGTCCTTAACGGAAGTCAGATCTACATTTTCTATGACATGACAGCCATTAGCTTCGCATTTCTTGTCAAAAGAAATATGTTTTGCTCCTTTTTCAGCTATGCCATGGGAATCCACGATAATGAAAAGAGGCTTCTTGCTTAAAATAAGATTTAGCACCTCTTCCGACAGAAAAGTAGCTTCATTGAAATAATCTTCCGTTCCGTATTGATGTTTTTCTGAATTTCCCGTATGCAGTACCAATGCCATATTTTCCAACGAGTCTATATGTAAAATATCCTCTGGCTTAGGCATACTGGTCCTACAGTCAAGAATCAGTCCCTTTACCTCATATTTATTCTTTTCCGGAACTGTCGTATAGCAGTCCAGATGGGTTCCTACATGTCCTCTGGCACCCAATTTGTCAGCCTGATTATCTGCCCATTGTATGGCCGACGAATTCTCATCCAATTTTATGTGTAATTGATTCATGGTTCCACTTGTGTAATGAAATGTCATAAATTGCATTCAAACAAAAACATATCGCAACAGTCATCAATGGCTGTTTCCTTTTCGAAAGAGGAATAGGTCTTGATTTCTGTAAATCCTGCTTCTCTCAAATAATTTTCCATTTCGCCAAACTTATAAAGATGGGTCTGAAAGTCCATATGTTCACTTTTCAGCAGTTTGTCCCTGTCATAAAGTTCATATATTCCCGGTGAAAACTGTATCTGTTGTTGTACATCAAAATAGTTTTTAGTCTTTAAGACCAAATCGAAACCATTTTTCATTTTTACAGAGACAGACGTTTCATAATCATCATTGTCCAAACATTTAGCGGCAATAGTATCTACCGCAAAGACAAACTTTCCTGCGGGGGCTAACAAGCCTTTTATTTTCTTCAGAATCTTTTGGCAAAGGTTCATGTCTGTAAATAATGACACAGATCCAGAAGAAATAAATATATAGTCAAATTGTTCATTGGTCGTATATTCTGCTATATCAGCATATTCCACATCAGCTTCAGGAGCTTTTAGTTTCAGTTTTTCGAGCATCTCGACCGAAAAATCAACCCCACGAATGTTATATCCATGTTCCAAAAATGGAACAAGGAAGCGACCGCTTCCACACATTATTTCTAAGATTTTTTTATTTTTTTCTGCATATGAAAGGTAAAAATCCAATTCGTCTTGCGGTACTTTATCATGTAGGATTTCATACATTTCTGTACACAAGTTACCATAGTAATTTTTTATATTCATTGTATTTTCTATTTTACATAAACGGCTTAAATTTCGTATTTGCGGGGCGTTAGAAGTGGGCATTTGAATGTCTTTCGGTTGTTCACCGGGTAAAAAGAAAAAGTCCCGTAAAACGTTGATTTTACGGGACTTGTCTT
>CAMFND010000051.1 GCA_945965395.1 uncultured Bacteroides sp. | reverse complement strand
TCCAGTACTTCGGTCCTACAGAAGTTTGCGACCAGCCGACTAAGACTCTGCAGTACGAACAGGCAAAATAATTTGATTCCTGAATTCCCGGAAGGGAACTTTCTATAGGAAAATTAATTTAGCGAAGAATCAGGCCGACCGAAAGAGGGCCGGATTCTTCGCTATTTGTTGAAACAAGCTCAACCGGTTCTGCCGGTACATCTGTTGAAATTCTCTATAAACTTTTAGTTAAGATGACAAAGAAATCACCCATTCTCGCGGTGAACGAGCCCGTGAAAAAAACTACCCGCAAGCGTCCTGCGACCCGAAAAGCGACAGGCAGTAAGAAGACCGCTTCCGGAAAGACGTCGGGCAGGACTTCCAAAGGGAAGAAGACCATCCGTCGGTGGCAGATGCCTTCGTGGTGTTATTACCTGCTGCTCGGTTTCATTGGAGCCTGTTTTGTCATCTGTTTCTACTATTTTTTTATTCGTCCGTACGCCTACCGCTGGAAACCCTGCTATGGCATGAAAGCATACGGGGTATGTCTGCCATACGGATTTGAGGTGCACGGTTTCGATGTGTCCCACCATCAGGGACAGATAGACTGGAGCGAACTGCAGAAAACCCAGACAGCTCCTTTCCCTGTACGTTTTGTATTTATGAAAGCTTCTGAGGGAGGTGATTTCAGCGATACAGCCTTTATTCATAACTTTGATGAGGCCCGTAAGCACGGATTTATCCGCGGTGCCTACCATTTTTACAATCCCAAGACAGACGCTTCCCGTCAGGCCGATTTCTTTATCCGCTCCGTGAAACTGGAATCGGGCGACCTGCCTCCGGTGCTCGACATCGAGGTGAGGGGAGAAGATGAGAAAAAGCTTCGCCGCGACTTGAAAGTCTGGCTGGATAAAATCGAAGATTATTATCGGGTAAAACCGATTCTCTATACCTCTTATAAATTTAAGACCCGTTACCTGAACGATTCTGTTTTCAATTCATATCCGTACTGGATAGCCCATTATTATGCCGACTCGGTGGAATACAAAGGGCAGTGGCACTTCTGGCAGCATACCGATGTGGGACGTTTGCCGGGCATCCGTGAAGATGTGGACCTGAATGTGTTCAACGGCACGCTGGATGAGTTGAAGCGCATGACGATACCCTGATTCAGAAAGAATTCTTATCATATACAGACAAACAAAAACCCTCCGCAGGTATCCTTTTGAGGAAATCCCTGCGGAGGGTTTGTTTTTATATAGAAGATAGGGAACCCCCGCTGACTTAGTTGCGGAACTTCAATGCATCTCCTTCGCGTTCTACGATGATCGGTTTTTCGCGGTTCACTTCCTGTGACAGAAGCTTTTTTGACAAATCGTTCAGCAAGTAGCGCTGGATGGCACGTTTCACCGGACGTGCACCGAATTCAGGATCGTAACCGGCAGTAGCCAGGAAGTCTACAGCAGCATCTGTCATCTGCAAAGTCACTCCGTTGCCTTCCAGCATCTTCCGGATACCGTTGATTTGCAGGCGTACAATCTGTTCGATTTGCGGCTTGTTCAGCGGCTGGAACATGATGGTCTCGTCAATACGGTTCAGGAATTCCGGACGGATGGTCTTCTTCAGCATGTTCATCACCTCTTTCTTGGTCTCTTCTACAATCTGGTCGTGGTTCTGGTCGTTAATTTTCTCGAACTGACTCTGAATGTAGGCACTGCCCAGGTTAGAAGTCATGATGATGATGGTGTTCTTGAAGTTCACCGTACGTCCCTTGTTGTCGGTCAGACGTCCGTCGTCCAATACCTGCAACAAGATGTTGAACACATCCGGATGAGCCTTCTCGATTTCATCGAACAGCACGACAGAGTACGGTTTCCGGCGTACGGCTTCAGTAAGCTGACCACCTTCATCGTAACCTACGTATCCCGGAGGCGCACCAATCAAACGTGACACGGTATGCTTCTCCTGATACTCACTCATGTCGATACGCGTCATCAGCGATTCATCATCGAACAGGTATTCTGCCAGTGCTTTGGCCAGCTCGGTCTTACCCACCCCCGTTGTACCCAGGAAGATGAACGAACCAATCGGACGTTTCGGGTCTTGCAGTCCGGCACGGCTACGGCGTACGGCATCAGCCACGGCTTCGATGGCTTCGTCCTGTCCGATAACCCGCTTGTGCAGCTCATCTTCCAGGTGAAGCAGCTTCTCTCTTTCGCTTTGCAGCATCTTGCTTACCGGTATGCCCGTCCAGCGAGAAACTACATCGGCGATGTCTTCAGCCGTTACCTCTTCCTTGATTAAAGCGCTGTCACCCTGCTTCTTCTTCAGGTCTTCCTGGATAGACTTAATTTCGTTCTCCAGTGCCTGAAGCTTTCCGTAGCGGATTTCAGCCACCCGTCCGTAATCACCTTCACGTTCTGCCTTGTCGGCTTCGAACTTCAATTGTTCGATTTCCTTCTTGTTCTGCTGAATCTTGTTCACCAGTTCCTTCTCACTCTGCCATTTAGCCTTGTAAGAAGTCTCCTGTTCCTTCAGTTCTGCAATCTCCTTGTTCAGTTGAGCCAGTTTAGCCTCGTCCTTTTCACGCTTGATAGCCTCACGTTCAATTTCGAGCTGCTTCAACCGACGTTCGATTTCATCCAGTTCTTCCGGAAGCGAATCACGCTCCATACGCAGTTTGGCTGCCGCTTCATCCATCAGGTCGATGGCCTTATCCGGCAAGAAACGGTCGGAAATGTAACGGTTGCTCAGTTCCACTGCCGCGATGATGGCTTCGTCTTTGATACGCACCTGATGGTGGTTCTCGTAACGCTCCTTCAATCCACGCAAGATGGAGATAGAGCTGGCCGTATCCGGTTCGTCTACCATGACTGTCTGGAAACGACGTTCCAATGCCTTATCCTTTTCGAAATATTTCTGGTATTCATCGAGGGTAGTGGCACCGATGCTCCGCAGTTCACCACGGGCCAGGGCCGGTTTCAGAATGTTGGCGGCATCCATGGCACCTTCCCCTTTTCCGGCACCCACCAGCGTGTGGATTTCATCGATAAAGAGGATGATGTTTCCGTCGGACTTCGTCACTTCGTTGATAACCGATTTCAGACGTTCCTCAAATTCACCTTTGTATTTGGCACCTGCAACCAGCGCACCCATATCCAGTGAGAACAGCTGCTTGTTCTTCAAGTTCTCCGGCACATCTCCACGAAGGATTCGTTGTGCCAGTCCCTCTACGATGGCCGTCTTACCGGTACCCGGTTCACCAATCAGAATCGGGTTGTTCTTCGTACGTCGGCTCAAAATCTGCAATACCCGTCGGATTTCCTCGTCACGGCCGATAACCGGGTCAAGTTTTCCGCTTCGTGCAGCTTCAATCAGGTTGATGGCATATTTGTTTAATGACTGATAGGTATCTTCACTCGACTGTGAGGTGACTTTCTGTCCCTGACGCAGCTCCTGAATGGCAGCCCGCAGTTCCTTGTCGGTAAGGCCTGCATCTTTCAGGATGGTGGCCACCGTACTTTTCACGTTCAGCAGTGCCAGCAACAAGGCTTCCAGTGACACATATTCATCACCCAGTTCCTTAGATACTTCCACGGCTTTCTGCAACACCTCGTTGGCGCTTCGGCTCAGGTAAGCTTCCCCACCTGAAACTTTCGGCAGTGAGGCAATTTGTCTGTCGAGTATGGTTTCTATCTGCTGGCCGTTTATGCCGAGTTTCTGGAAAATGAAGTTCGTTACATTTTCGCCCACCTTCAGCAAACCTGCCATCAAATGTTCCGGCTCGATGGCCTGCTGTCCACGGCTCTGTACCAGATTTACCGCTTCCTGCACTGCCTCTTGCGATTTGATTGTAAAGTTGTTAAAGTTCATAAATGGTCTCCTTTCTCGTTATTAGTTGTGGTTTCTTATTATTTTCATTTCGTTTGTCGCAGCCCGTCCTGTATGTTTGCAGGCTTGCTTGCGACGCTTAGTTTAATTCAAATTCTTTGCCACAGCTTGTAAAGGATAAAAACCTGACGAATTGTCATTTTATGATGCTTTTATGCTGAAAATCTGTCGGTTATATATCGCTTTTTGTCAGTTTGAAAAACGCAAGTGCGTTTCGGTTCAAACGCAAGTGCGTTTTAGTCTAAACGCAAGTACATTTGACATGAAACGCAAAGGCGTTTTACTTTAAACGCAAGTGCGTTTTGACTTAGATGCAAGGACATTTTGAAGGAAAGGAAAAGATGTTCTCTTTTAATTTAATTAACCGTTTGAATATATATTGTTTACGATAATTTCGTAGATTTGCGAAAAGTTCGTAGAAAAATTCGTTCGATATGGAAAAGCTAACTTATCAGGAAGAAGAAGCCATGCGCTTTATTTGGAACTTGGGGCCGTGTTTTGTGAAGGATGTGGTGGGCTGCTATGCTGAACCTAAACCGCCTTATACCACGGTGGCCTCCGTCATCAACAACCTGAAGCGGAAGGGATACCTGCAGGCAGAGAGGTTTGGTAATACTTACCGGTATACTCCTTTGGTGGCTCAGGAAGAATATACCAGCAAGTCTGTGGGCAACATTGTGCGCAATTATTTTGCCAATTCTTATAAGGAGATGGTTTCGTTCTTTGCCAAGGAACAGAAGATTTCCAAGGAAGACCTGAATGAGATTATCAACCTGATTGAAAAACGTGAAGATAAATAAAAACTTATTTCTATGCTATACCTTCTTCAAGTCAATGTCGGATTAATCCTGTTTTATGCACTCTATAAACTGGTATGTACGCGGGATACCTTCTTTCGTTCAAGAAGATTTATCCTGATAGTGTCGCTTGTATTGCCATTTATCCTGCCTTTTATCGACGTGCGTGAATGGCTGGAAAGTCGTGACCGCATGATTATGCTCACTCACTTTGATTACTCGGCGGTGTTGCCGGAGATTGTGGTGGGCAGTGAAGCAGTAGAAACCGGGAACCGTGTATTCGTACTGTCTGAATGGATAGGCTATCTGTATCTTGCCGGGGTAGTGGTATTGCTCGTCCGGCTTGCGGTTCAGGCATTCAGTCTGTATCGTTTCATTGTACGTATGCCGGAAAAAGAGATAAACGGCGTCCGCGTAAAATGTTTGAATGACCCTTCCGGACCGTTCTCTTTCTTCGGATGGATTTTCATGAATCCTGCCGCAGTGAAGGAAGACGAAATCAGTGAAATTCTGACGCACGAAATGGCGCACGTAAAGCAGCATCATTCTGTCGATGTGCTCCTTGCCGAGATGGTCAGCATCTGCTGCTGGATGAATCCCTTTGCCTGGCTGCTGAAACGCGAGGTCAGACTGAACTTAGAGTTCCTGGCCGACAGGAAAGTAATGGAGGCAGGGTTTGCTACTAAAAGCTATCAATATCATCTGCTTGGGTTGGCCTACAACCACAAGTACGGGTTATCCAATAATTTCAACTTCTCTCACCTTAAACAACGTATCATTATGATGAACAAGAAAAAATCAAACGGTGCAGGGCATATCAAATATGCGCTGTTCGTGCTTCCGGCCTTTGCTCTACTCGTTGCCGGAAACATCTCCTGCTCACAGGATGTATCACAGACGGAGGATGCAAAAGAAGAAGTTGTTGCCCCGGTAAGTCCGGAAGCAAAAGAAGCTCCCGCAGATAGTACGGCTAAAGAAGAAGTATTTATGGTTGCAGAACAGATGCCTGAATTTCCGGGAGGAATGAAGGAAATGTTGAAATTCCTTCAAGAAAACGTGAAATATCCGGAAAATGCCATGAAGAATAATGTGCAGGGACGGGTAATCGTGCAGTTTGTGGTGGAAAAAGACGGAACTCCTACCGAGTTTAAAGTACTTCGTTCTGTAGACCCGGATTTGGATGCGGAGGCTTTGCGCGTCATGAAAGCTATGCCTAAGTGGAAACCGGGTATGCAGAGGGGGGAAGTCGTGAGAGTGAAATACACCGTACCTGTTTCGTTCAAACTTCAGTAAATTGTTTTTGAGTCCGCTTTAAAATGGGATGTAATTATGCTTAAATGCTTCTGAGAGAAGTTGGAATGTAATCCCGTATTTTAGAGTGGACTCATTTTTTATAGAAATATAATGTCATGAAAATCATTGTAATATTATTCTTCTCTATGTTATTGGCTCTGCCGACTTACGGACAAAATAGAGAGACGGACTATCTGTCGCATGTACTGGAGAAAATGAATGCCGTAGAATCGGTAACCTATCATTGTGTGAAAAAGGCATGGGAACCGGGAGACAAAGAGCCGGTGTACAGTGTGCCAACAGAAATTTATGAGCATGTGAATCCGCAGGATACTGCTGTGGGTTATTCTTTCTTGTGTGCCTCGGATAAGGAATTCAGACAACCACTTTGGGTATATGACGGAACTGTGTTTGCTTACATAGAGAAAGAGGAAAAAGAAGTACGGATAGATGATTTCACTCAGAAAAGTCCCCTTCCGTTCAGAGTTATTATGCCGCAAGCTTTTGGTTGCATGAAATCCATTCTTGAGTATGCATTGAACACTCAGGATAGCATAGTCCTCAGTTTGAAGGATGAGGGGAAAGATTATCTGATGGAATTAAGTATCCATACACCGTATCAGGTGGAGTTTTTTGGTAAAGCTTGTTACATGCCGCAGAATCCGTATATATATGATCCGACATCTATTTACAAAATCTGGATTTCAAAAGAAAATGACATGCCTTATCGTTATCGCAGGGAGATGCAGCATAGCATCAGTGAGGGTATTTGTTCCGATTTTGTGTATAATCCTTATGGAAAGGGAAAAATTGTGGCGGAAGATTATTATCCGGCAGATTATGTGCGGCGTATAAAAGGAGAGAAGTCT
Organism: uncultured Bacteroides sp.; assembly: GCA_945965395.1. Taxonomy (GTDB): domain Bacteria; phylum Bacteroidota; class Bacteroidia; order Bacteroidales; family Bacteroidaceae; genus Phocaeicola. The sequence goes on along the minus strand of CAMFND010000051.1, from coordinate 39,709 downwards.
CAGAAGGCGACAGTGGATATGACGGGTAAAAAAGCTCCAGACTGGACGCTTACTGATATGAAGGGTCAGCAGGTTTCTTTAAGCGGTATAAAGTCGAAGGTCATCTTGTTGCAGTTCACAGGGATAGGCTGCGGACCATGTAAGATTTCGATTCCTTTCTTGAACAGGTTGAGAAAAGAATATGCGGTGAACGAGCTTGAAGTGCTGGCTGTGGAAACGTGGGGAAGGTCGAAGTCATCTTGTGAAGCGTATGTGAAAAATCAGGGAATAGAATACAGTTTTCTGACTGCCGATAAGGAAACAATAGCTAAACTTATAAATGATTATCAGGCTGGTAGCGGAGTTCCGCAGTTTTACTTGATAGGTAAAGACCGCACGATAATTGCAAAGTTCCAAGGCTATGCAGAAAAGACAACGGACACGGAGATAGAAAAGAAGATAAAAGCGAATTTGTAGACCGAAAAAACGTATTCTCCCCAATCCTTGCATTTTCTGTAGATTTTTCTATACATTTGCAGCCGTACATTTAAACAAAGAAAAAACAGATGCATCGTATCACTTCCTGTTCGCAAAAGGTCATGCTTCGGTTCCGTCGCTGGAGCCGGAAGGAATATGCTGCGTTTGTAAGCCTGCACCGCCATGTCACCATCGGACAGGTGGGAAGGGGAATTGCAGATGCTTCATTGGGCAAGCAGAAAACGGCAGTGTGCGAGGGGAAGAAAACGGAAGGCACGTCATGGACTAGCTTTTCAGAGGAAGATACACTCTTTGGAAGCGGGGGACCTGGGCTCGGAGGAAGTCTATTCGAGATAGACCGGACAGGATTGTGGTGCCTGCTGGTGCCGCAAAGGGAAGAAGTGCCTGCGCTGCTTTTAGATGAAATAAATAAGATAACAATAACCGGAAGGGATGTCTCCGCTTCAGGTCAAGTCTGACAGACTTAACCGAAGCGGAGACATCCCTTCTTTTTTAGGATAAATACGTATGGAAAGATTACAGAAATTAGAAGAGAAGATAAAGGAAGGGGGCATGCTTACTTCGGAAGAGGCTTTGTGGCTGCTCGAGGAAGCACCTTTTGAGGAGCTGTGTGAGGTGGCTCACCGCATTACGGTGGCATACGCTTCACGGAAGTTTGACATGTGTTCCATCATTAATGCCAAGTCGGGTCGTTGCCCTGAAAACTGCAAATGGTGTGCCCAGTCGGTGCATCATCACACGGGTGTGGAGGAGTACGGACTGGTGAGCGAAGAAGAATGTCTGCGCCAGGCAAAGATGAACGAAGACCAGGGTGTGGCTCGTTTTTCGCTGGTGACCAGTGGTCGTCGGCCTTCGGCAGGAGAGGTAGAGAAACTTTGCAAGCACTTTGCATACCTTCGGGCGCACAGTAAGATTGAATTGTGTGCGTCGTTAGGATTGGCTACGGAAGAACAGCTTGCGACCTTGTATCGTGCCGGGGTGAGCCGTTATCATTGCAACCTGGAAACGGCGCCTTCGTTCTTCCCGACCTTGTGTTCCACGCATACGCAGGCACAGAAGATAGAAACGCTCCAGGCAGCTCGCCGGGCGGGTATGGACGTGTGCAGCGGAGGCATCATCGGCATGGGAGAAACGCCGGCCCAGCGGGTGGAGCTGGCGCTGACCTTGCGGGAACTGGAGGTACAGTCCATCCCGTTGAACCTGTTGCAGCCCATCAAGGGTACGCCGCTGGAACACGCAAAGCCGCTGACGGCGGAAGCGGTGCTGCGTACGGTGGCCATGTTCCGCATGGTGAATCCGACGGCTTTCCTTCGCTTTGCCGGAGGGCGCTCACAGCTGAGCGAGGAGACGGTGGACCGTGCGCTGTATGTGGGAATCAATTCGGCCATTGTGGGGGATTTGCTGACTACCCTTGGCTCAAAAGTAACAAAAGACAAAGAGCGTATAAAGGAGGCAGGATATGAATTGTGAGAAATTGTTTGACGAATTTGACCGGAACCATTTGTGGCACCCGTATACTTCAACTTCAAACCCGCTGCCCACTTACAAGGTGGAACGGGCACAGGGTTGTACCTTGACGCTGGCCGACGGTACGGAACTGATTGACGGCATGTCGTCGTGGTGGTGTGCCGTGCATGGATACAATCATCCGGTGCTGAACCGGGCGGTGGAGGAACAGCTTCACCGGATGTCGCACGTGATGTTCGGGGGACTGACACACGAGCCGGCTATCGAATTGGGAAAGGAATTGCTGAAAATCGTGCCTCCCAGCATGGAATACATTTTTTATGCCGACAGTGGGTCGGTGGCTGTGGAAGTGGCTTTGAAGATGGCGGTGCAATATCAGTTTGCGGCAGGTCATCCGGAGAAGAACAATTTTGTGACCATCCGTTCGGGCTATCACGGCGATACGTGGAACGCCATGTCAGTATGCGACCCGGTGACGGGCATGCACAGCCTGTTTGGCTCGGCCCTTCCGGTGCGCTATTTTGTACCTTCTCCGCAGTGCCGTTTCGATGCGGAATGGGATGAGAAGGACATCGAACCCTTGCGTGAAGTTATCGCGCAGCATCACGATGAACTGGCGGGACTGATTTTAGAGCCGATAGTGCAGGGTGCCGGAGGCATGCGTTTCTATCATCCGCAGTATTTGCGGGAGGCGGCACGACTTTGTCGGGAACATGGTATGCTCCTGATTTTTGACGAGATTGCCACAGGCTTCGGACGTACGGGGAAATTGTTTGCATGGGAACATGCGCAGGTGGAACCGGACATCATGTGTATCGGTAAGGCACTGACAGGAGGGTATATGACCTTCTCGGCAGTGTTGGCTTCGGCAAAGGTGGCCGACTGTATTTCTTCCAAGGAGTCGCGTGCGTTCATGCACGGTCCTACGTTTATGGGTAACCCGCTGGCTTGTGCCGTGGCATTGGCATCTGTGCGTCTGTTGTTGTCGTCAGGCTGGCAGGAGAAGGTACGCCGTATCGAAGCACAGTTGAAAGAAGAACTGGCACCGGCGGCTTCGTTGCCGCAAGTGGCCGATGTCAGGGTACTGGGTGCCATTGGAGTGATTGAAACCAAGAAGCCGGTTGACATGGGCTGGATGCAGCGCCGGTTTGTGGAAGAAGGTATCTGGGTGCGTCCGTTCGGACGGCTGGCCTATATCATGCCGCCTTTCATTATCCGTCCGGAAGAACTGACGAAACTGACGAGTGGTTTGTGTAAAATTGTCGGTGAAATGCCGGAATAAAAACAAAGGAGGTGAATCATGGAAAATGAAATACAATCCGGACTGGACGGAGATTTTCAGCTGGAACTGGACAAGCTGGAGGCGTGTGGCAACCTGCGTGTGTTGCCGGAAACCTGCAGCGACGGGAAATGGATTGAGGCCGGTGGCCGGAGGATGCTGAACCTGTCGTCGAACGATTATCTGGGACTGGCTTCGGACAAGGCGTTGCGTGAGGAATTTCTGCGGACGGTGAAGGAAAGGGATTTGTGCTTTTCTTCCTCGTCCTCACGGTTGCTGACGGGCAACTTCCCAGCCTATCGGGAACTGGAATCGCTGTTAGCTTCGTTGTTTGGAGCGGAGAGTGCGCTGGTGTTCAGCAGTGGGTATCACATGAATACGGGAATTCTTCCGGCGGTGACCGATGCAAACACACTGATTTTAGCCGACAAATTAGTACATGCGAGTCTGATTGACGGCATCCGCTTGTCGGCGGCTAAATGCATCCGTTACCGTCATCAGGACTATGCGCAGTTGGAGAATCTGCTGGCCAAGCATCACAGCGAGTATCATCGGATTATTGTGGTGACGGAAAGCGTGTTCAGTATGGACGGTGACGTAGCTTTGCTCAACCGGCTGGTGGAACTCAAGCGTCGTTATACCAACGTGATGCTGTATGTAGATGAGGCGCACGGTATTGCCGTACGGGGCCAGCGAGGAATGGGGGTAGCCGAGGAACAAGGTTGCCTGAAGGACATCGATTTCTTGTGCGGTACCTTCGGCAAGGCAATGGCTTCCGTGGGAGCGTATGTGGTGTGCCGGAAGGTGATACGTGATTACCTGGTGAACCGGATGCGCACGTTGATTTTCACTACGGCCCTGCCGCCTATCAATGTGGCATGGACGCGCTTTGTCTTGTCGCACCTGGAAGATATGCAGGCACGGCGGGAGCATCTGGCCAAAATCTCAGCAAGCTTGCGGACGGCTATCCGTGAGAGTGGGGTGGAATGTCCGTCGGAAAGTCACATTATTCCTCTGGTAGTGGGAGCCAACGAGAAAGCCATCTGGAAGGCCTTGCAGATGCAGGAACACGGCTTTTATGTGTTGCCGGTGCGTCCGCCTACCGTACCCGAGGGAACAGCGCGGTTGCGTTTCTCGCTGACTTCGCTGATTGAAGAAGAGGAAATGGCACGGTTGTGTCATGAAATGAAAGCATGAAAACAGAAAGAAATTGAGATATGAAACAACGGTTTATCAAGAAGGAAGGAAATTCCACACTACTGCTCTTCTTTGCCGGATGGGGCTCGGACGAAAATCTGTTTTCCGGACCTGTGCAGGAAGGATGTGACTGCTTGTTGTGTTTCGACTATAAGGATTTGGATTTTGACTACAGTCTGCTGGAGGGCTACAAGGAGATACGGGTCATGGCCTGGTCCATGGGGGTATGGGTAGCCTGCCAGACGTTGGCCGGAAAAGAGTATCCTTACGGGATGAGGCTGGCAGTGAACGGTACGCCTTTCCCTATTCACGATACAAAAGGTATTCCTGAAGCTATCTTTCAGGGAACGCTGGAGAACTTTTCGGAACCGGTACTGATTCGTTTCCGTCGGCGAATTTGCGGGTCGGCCGCACAGGTGAAGACATTCCTGTCACATCACCCTTATCGGGAGGTAGACGATTTGCACCAGGAGCTGGCGGCTTTGTGGACGGCCGTAAAGAATCGTCCGGCTGTGGAGTGGACTTGGGACAAGGCGGTTGTCGGGACGAACGACAAAATTTTTCCGTCTCAGAACCAGCGTGAAGCCTGGCAGGGAGTGGCCGTGGAAGAAGTGGATGCGGAACACTATGACGAGGAGTTGTTCTGTGAGTTGCTGAACGGAGAAAGTCGGTTATGGACAAGGCCCTGATTAGTCGGCGCTTTGCCAAGGCCGTGGGGACTTACCTGGACAAGGCCGACGTGCAGCGTTACGTGGCATCCCGGATGGCGGAACTGACCGGCCGTTACATTCCTTCGGACATACAGGAACGGGTGCTGGAAATTGGCTGCGGCACGGGCATGTTCACGCGGATGTACTTGCAGCAGGCAGCACCGGAAGAGATGTGGCTGAATGACCTTTGTCCGGAAGTGGAACCTTATCTGGCGGATGTGCTGGGTGAAAAGGTGCATTTCATGGCGAAGGATGCGGAGACATTAGCTTTTCCGGAGGGGCAGGACCTGATTGTATCGTGCTCGGCGGTGCAGTGGTTTGAAGACCTGCCACGTTTCTTTTCAGGATGCCGGAAGTTGTTGCATGAAGGGGGATACCTGGCTTTCAGTACCTTTGGTCCTCACAATACGGAGGAGGTGGCGACACTGACTGCGGCGGGATTGTCGTATCCGTCGCTGGAGGAATTGAAAGAGATGCTGGCTGCACGCTATGAGGTAGTGTATGCCCACGAGGAACAGTTGCGCCTGTCATTTTCTTCCCCCTTGGACGTGTTGAAGCATTTGAAGGAGACCGGAGTGACGGGTACGGCTGCACAGCCATGGACACGCGGCAGGTTGCAGGAATTCTGCCGGAATTATACGAAACAATTTTCGGATGAACGGGGAAAAGTGTATTTGACCTTCCATCCTATTTATATGATATGTAGAAAATAAAAACGTTACGAGTATGAAAAAGAATGTATATTTTGTCAGTGGTATCGATACCAATATCGGAAAGAGTTATGCCACGGCTTACCTGGCCAAGACCTGGAACGAGCGGGGCATCCGTACTATTACGGAGAAACTGATTCAGACGGGGAATACGGATATGTCGGAAGACATCGAACTGCACCGCCGGATTATGGGTACCGGCTTGTTGCCGGAAGATAAGGAACGATTGACCATGCCGGAGATTTTTTCTTATCCCTGTTCTCCGCACCTGGCAGCGGAAATAGACAAGCGCCCGATTGATTTCGACAAGATTGAACGTGCCACTCAGACACTGAGTGAACGCTATGATGCAGTGTTGCTGGAAGGGGCCGGAGGACTGATGGTGCCATTGACCCGTGAACTGCTGACCATCGACTATGTGGCACAGAAGCAGTATCCGCTGGTGTTCGTCACTTCTGGTCGCCTGGGAAGTATCAACCACACCTTGCTGAGTCTGGAAGCGATGACGCGTCGGGGCGTCCGTCTGCACACGCTGGCCTACAACCTCTTCCCGGAAGAAGATGATGAGATTATCCGTCGCGATACGGAGGAATACATGCGCGACCTGTTGAAACGGGAATATCCGGAAGCAGAGTTTGTGGTAGTTCCGTTCCTGGGAGTGTAAAAAGATTGAGCATTCGACAAGTTTAGGGAAATCCCTACCTCGAAATAGGGATTTCCTGCTTGATAGGGAAAAATATCTTCCTAATTTTGTATCAGAATAAAAAGGTAGAACCGTTAAATGATATAATTATGATGAAGGTGAAAGTATTTGCTTCGTTGATGTTGGCTGGCTTGCCATTCGTCCTGGCAGCCCAGAGTAACGACGACCTTTACTTCGTTCCCAAGAAAAAAGCGGAAACGAAGAAGGAGACCGTAGCGGCCCCGAAGCAGAATAGTCAGGGGACAACGGTGTATTCCACATCGACTACTTCCACGCCGGTGGTAGTGAAGGATGTGGCTGGAAATACGCGTGATGTAGACGAATACAACCGTCGGTACACATCGCGTGAGAACACGTTCTCCATGCAGAACGATACACTTTACATTCAGGAAAAACCGTATAGCGAACGAGGAGAGTGGGTGAACGGATTTGAAGGTACGCAGGATGATTACGAATATGCCATGCGTATTGTCCGTTTCCGTAGTCCGCGTTATGCCATTCCGGTAAGCAGTCCGCTGTACTGGGACGTAGTGTATGGAGCTTTCCCATCATGGGACTGGAACGTATACGATGATGGACTTTATGCTTACGTATTCCCGACTTACAGCAATCCGCTGTGGTGGGACTGGAGATGGAACTGGAGCATTGCCGGACCAAGATTCAGCTTTGGTTGGGGATGGTCTTCTCCATGGTATTACAGCAGCTGGTATTCTCCATACTGGTATGGTGGTTACTGGGGTGGCTATTGGGGAGGTTACTGGGCCGGTTACTGGGGCCCGGGGTGGCATCATCATCACCCGTACTATCCGTCGTATGGATGGGGAGGAGGATGGCATGGTCATTCTTATACTTACAATAATCGTCGTGCGGAAAATGTGGTGCGAAGAGGCACGGTAGGCTCTGCATTCGATCGTAATGGACGAACCGGAGGTCGTGTTGTGAGTGGTCTTGATCGAAACGGTAGAACAGGAGGACGTGTGGTAAGTGGTACGAATGGAGTTCGTTCTATCCGTCCAGATGACGCTTCAAGAGTACGTAGTACGGGAGTGAGATATTCTCGTCCATCGCAAGGGATCGGTGAATCTACTTATACCCGTCCAAGCAGTACCCGTCCGAATTCTTATCGAAATACTGGAGCATTTGATCGGATGAATCAGAATAACAGCAATCGGATGAATGGATTTGATAATTCACGGACAAATTCTTCTGTAAGAACCAATCGGGTTGATTTTGGTGGAGGAAGTTATCGTACGACAATAAGTGGCGGTGGAAGTTCTTCCAGCAGAGGAGTCAGTACCGGTGGTGGTGGCGGTGCACGCAGAAGATAAAGTGAATGTAAAATGGAAAAGAGTATGAAAAAAAGATATATGTATGCAGTGGCTTGTTCATTGTTGTGGAGTGCACAAGCCATAGCGCAGACTGCGTATGATGCGGTGCGTTATGCTGGTGATGAATTAAACGGTACAGCCCGTTTTGTAGGTATGGGAGGAGCCATGGGAGCTTTGGGAGCGGATATTTCCACTATTGGAACAAATCCGGCTGGTATTGGCTTGTTTAGAGGACATGATTTATCTACTTCTTTTGGTATGAATAGTACGAAGACAGAGAGTGATTTTGGCGGGAGTATGATGAATGATAAACGAAACAAGGCTTCATTTGATCAGATTGGTTTTGTGTATTCCACAAAAATTGGTAACCGTACGACGCTTCGTTACTTGAACTTTGGCTTTAACTATCATAAAAGTCGTAATTTTAACAAGCTGTTTGCTGCAGGTGGAATGCTTGGTGGGCTTTCACAAACACAGCAGATGGCCAATATGATGGATTTATATTCTATTAAAGAAATAGATAACATCTATAATTACGGTGCAGAAGGTTCGGGAAATCTTTCCAATCCATATTATAATGTGGATTATCCATTTTTAGGCATAATGGGTGTTCGTACAGAACTGGTAGGAATAGGAACTTTCTCCAATGATAAAGGAGAAGCTTATCAGAGAACGATTGGATGGAATGGAAATTCCAATGGCTTCCGTAGTCGGGAAGAAGGTGGAATCAATGAGTATGATTTTAATGTGGCCTTTAATGTGGAGGATCGAATGTATTTCGGTATCACTTTAGGTGTAAATGATGTGAATTATACTCGTAGTACCTATTATACGGAAGACATTTATGATGGTGGACATTCTGGATTTTATGAATTGCAGAATGCCTATCGTACGGAAGGAACAGGGATTAATCTGAAGCTTGGTGCGATTTTTCGACCGATAGAAGAGTCTCCATTCCGTTTTGGGTTGGCCATTCATACGCCTACATGGTACTCGTTGACGGATACGTACTCTTCCAACCTTTATTCTAAACTAACTTACCAGAAGGAGGATGGAACAATGTTAACTCCGTTAGAATTTGTGGAAAAGACAGTAAGTTATGTGGGAGATATAGTACAGGATTATCGTCTGATAACACCATGGAAGTTCAATGTCAGTGCAGGAACTACTTTAGGAGGTATCATGGCTTTGGGTGCGGAATATGAGTATGCTAATTTCGGCTCTTCCCGTTTGTATTATAATGACGGAACTCCAATGGATAATCAGAATGAGTACACTAAATCTACACTGAAAGGTCAACATACGTTGCGTGTGGGAATGGAAACTCGTATATCTTCAGCTTTTAGTGTGAGAGCAGGTTACAATTATTCAACATCGGCTTTTAAGGACGGAGCATACAAGTCGTTGAATGCAAATGATATGCGTACGGATACAGAATATACCAATGATTTGGCTCGTAATACAGTAACTGTAGGTTTGGGTTACAGAGGCAAGTGGTTCTACACTGACTTGGCTTATAAGTATGATGTATACAAGTCTGATTTTTACGCATTCAGTGATGAGGCTTTGCAAGCTACAAAAGTAACCAACGAACGTCATCAGTTATTGTTTACGCTGGGTGTTCACTTCTAGAAGTTCATTGTGTTTGTTTTATTTAATATGGGAGTTGCTTTTATTCACTGGGGCAGCTCCCTTTTTTATTCCTTCTTTTCACGATATTCTTTCTTCTTCCAGAAATTAAATCCCATGTAGATGCGCAGGCTTCCGAAAGAATTGGTCATAGAGAAAGTGGGTTTCCGGTAGTCGTATGTGTGAAGCACGAGAGAGGCTCCTACATAGTATTTGCTGTTGTTCCAGGTGATGCCTGCACGTGTAATCAGGTCAAAGTTGATGTCTCTTATCCATTGCGCCCAGTCGGTTCCGCTTTGGGTGGGCTGGTCGTTGATACGTGCCTTTTTATAGGCTATGGCAGGAAGGAGAGAAATATTCAGCAGACAGTTTCTGGCAAACACCCAGTTGTAACCATAGCCCACGCTGAGGTTGTAGTCGGTATAGCGCAGGCTGTGAAATTTCAGAGAGGGACTGAGTTGCTGTTGTATTTCTTCGGGCAGTTGCGTATGGTCGAAGGAAATGTTATGCTGGGAATAGGAGAACCCGGTCAGCAGGGAGCCGCAGCTTTTCCGCTGGTTGGTCGACTGGCTGTAGGCCGCAGGATAGGAAAAGCGCTTGTGGTTGAAAATCCAGTAGGCATTCAGTCCTTTGATGTTGCTTTGAAAGCCGTTGAAATGTGTGTTAACATAGCTTTGACTCAGATTGAACTTTTCATAAGAAGACAGCTTGAAGTCGCTGCCTGTTTTCCGGTAATATAAATCTACGCCAAATTTGGCACTATATAGGTTGAATACAATTTCTTTTCGGGGAGCTTTTTCCTTACCTTTCCCAATAAGGTCCTTGATGTCGAAAGAAAGTCCCAGAAAAATCCATCTCCAGCCAAAATAAACTCCCAGCTTGGTATTGATGTTTGGGGCAAAGTTCAGACTTTGTCCGTCGTTACTTCCCAATCGGTAATGTTCATACCAGGAACTTTGCTCCAGCATGAAGGCCAGGTTGTATTTGTTGGGAGAGATGTAAGTGGTGTCTATGGTGTTCAGTTTGGCCCCGGCTTTCTTGATTTCTTCTCCAGTGTACTTGATGGAACGGACAATACCGTCGGTCAGACTGCTTAATGATAGTCGGGGAGAAGCCACAGGAGCCGGTTCGTTGATTGACACGCTGTCTTTCTTCTCTACCTGAGCCATGGTATGCGTCGGATAGAGAAGGAGTACAGACAGTATGGTCAACAAGGAGAGTGGTTTCACCCCAAATAATAATGTATTGGTTAAAGTTTGTTCAGAATGCGGTCCATTACCCAGTTGGTAGGAGTGGCACTGACACCGTCGCAGGTGCAGACTGCCTTTCCTTGCAGATGCTCTACTACCGCTTTAATCAATGGAAGCTGTACATGAGGAGGGTTAGGAGGCAGGATTTCTTCACGTCCGCGCTCTGTATGCAGGGCTATCGGGTCGTAGGTGAAGACGGAGAAGCAAATCATGCCTTTGTCTCCGATAATTTCAATACGGTCTTCCTTGGCGGAGTCGTGGGCTACAAAGCACCAGGAACCTGAGCCGGGCAGACCGGAGTCGAACTTGAAGCAGGCACTGATTGTATCTTCTGCTTCATACAGTCCGCCACGGTTGGATTTGTAGCCTTCTGCTTCGAGAATACATCCGAACATGTCTTGCAATAAATCAAGCTGATGGGGGGCAAGATCGTAGAAATAACCTCCACCTGCAATATCGGGTTGCACACGCCACGGCAAATTCTTGGTGTTGTAGTCGAGTGCGCGCGGGGGCTGTGCAAAACGAATCTGCACATTGATAACGTTACCGATTTCACCTTCCTCCACCAGTTGGCGGACTTTCTGGAAGTAGGGCAGGTAGCGGCGGTAATAAGCTACGAAGCAAGGCACTCCAGTTTCTTTCGAGATACGGTTGATACGTGCGCAGTCTTCATAGCTGGCAGCCATCGGCTTCTCGATGTACACCGGTTTGCCGGCCTTCATTGCCATGATGGCAAATGTGGCATGCGAAGAAGGAGGAGTAGCGATGTAAATGGCATTCACATCTTCGTCTCCAATTAACTCTTGTGCGTCGGTGTACCATCGGGGTATCTGATGGCGTATGGCGTAGGATTTGGCTTTTTCTTCGTCGCGGCTCATGACGGCAACCACCCGTGAGCCTTCTATCATGTTAAAAGCGGGTCCGCTTTTCTTTTCGGTGACTTCACCGCATCCGATGAATCCCCAGTTTACTTTATCCAGTTTGATCATAGATGAGTGGTTTTAGTGAAAGTATTTTTTATATAATTTCTGATAGTCTTCGCTTTTCATGTACTCGTCGAGCCATTGGTTCAGGCTGTCGAGCAGGATGGGAGAATGTTTGGCTACTCCCCATGCGTAGAATTGGGTGAAACTGATGTCGGTATCAATATCCAGGTTGGGATATAGGTGCATGTTTGCCTTGGCAATGTTCTCGTCGCACACGGCATAGTCAATGTCTCCTCCAGAAACCATAGCCATAAGTTGTTCAGGACCGTATTGTTCTATCTCTTGGATATAGATGGTGTCCGCTATCTCGCTGATGAGGTTGTGCAGACGTAGCAGGGCAGGAGAGCCTTTGACCACGTGCAAGGTTTTATGTCCTAACTCCAGCTGGTTGTGTATGTACAGACTGTCTTTTCCTTCTTCCGGTTTGCGCTGTACCAGCACCTGTTTGCTGAGCAGCAGAGTGTGGCTGAAGAGAAGGGAGTCTTTGGAGCGGGTAGTTACGGTCGTTTCCGTAGCAATCAGGTCGTATTTCCCTTTGTTGAGGCCTTTCAACCGTTCCTCAAAGCTCATTTCCGGAGTGACTTCCAGCTGCAGGTTCTTGGCCTGTGCAAAGGCATTCAGCAGCTCGTAGTCAAAACCCGACAGACTGTCCTTGTCGGCATGATAGCTGATGGTGTTGTATTCCGTTACTGCACGGAGGATACCTGACTCGATGATTTCCGGATAGTCGCGCGGTGTGAACTTCGGTTCTTCTTCATGGTGTGAACAGAGCCGGAGTATGGCGACAAGAATAATCAATCCGCCTGCCAGGTATAGAATTTGGTTTCTCTTCATAGGCAGAGAATTAATCAAAGAAGTTCCATGAGAGTCCTACTTTCAGAATACGCGGGTTGAGCGGATAGTGCGGAGCCAAGAAGTAGCTCTTTTCTCCCGTGCGCTGCAGCAGGTTATACATCTGTACGAAGATACGCGTACGTTTCAGGTGCAGGTTGATGTATCCGTTGATGAGCGGGTATCCGCCAAGTTTGTAGCGTGTGTCCGGATTTTGCAGGTAGAACTGTCCGATAGCCGGAGCATAGTCGGGTGCGTAATATTGTGTGAAGTACCGCATGTCGGCTCCCATTTCAATGCTCAACACCTTTTTGGCCAGTCCGAACCGGATGTACAGGTCGTGATAGAGCACAAGTTCCGGCAAGGGGAGTACGGTTTCGTTACTGGTTTTCTGGTAGGTGACTTCATTGTCTAAATGAAGGATGCCCAGCTTGAAATCCTGACGCAGGCTGGCACTGAACACCTGAATGTTTCCGGAATGCTGGCGTACAGCCATGTTGTTCTTGTAGCTGACTACATCATTGGCATTGGTGTATTTTACTGAGGCATTGTCCAGGTACGTATAGTTGGTGATATTTTCTACTCCCGCCTTCAACTGTGTCCGCCAGCGGTCGATGCTCAGCTTTCCTTCAATGCGTGTACGCATGATTTTGCTCAGGTCATTGTCCCACCAGTAATGTTTGGAGTGGAAATGACGGTAGTAGAACGTAGGATTCAGGTTCTTGATATAGGCATTGGCTTCCAGGCGTACAGTGTCGTTGAACAGGCGGAAGTTCAGGTCACCCTGTCCTTCTACACTGAACTGCCCGGCATCTTCTCCAAGCATGGCTACTTCACCTAATACATTGTAATGCAGCGTCTTTCCCTGTGACTTGATAAGCTGACCTCCGATGGACAAGACATTCTCCTTGTGAGTTGTCGGAATGCGTCGTCCGGGAGTGCCGGTAATGGTATCTGTCAGCGTAAAGTTACGATGCTCAAAGCTGGCAAAGACGGTCAGTCCGGCTTTAGCCCATTTGTTGAATCCTTCCCGCAGAGCAATGCCGACGGTGTTCTTGATAGAGAAGTTCTTGGTGATGTCCAGTGAATCCTTGCCCAGATAGTTATGTTCAAAGTATTCTTCATTCTGGTCGACGTCATAAGACACGTATTTTCTGCGGTTGATGTCTACGTTGACGGTATGAATGAAGCTGGTCACCGGAACGAATACTTCTTTGGTAATCGTATCGTTCTCAGTCGTTTCATCGCGGTAGAATCCTAAGTTATACCGATGAGTCAGAAAGGCATGGTATCCGGTATTGTTGTTCCAGATATTCGACAGGTTGGTCGGGATAGAATACGTTTCGTAAGTCCGGTTTCCTTCGGCCATCTCCAGCGGGTTGGTGATGTAGCGGTCGTCCGTGATACCTCCGTTTTCGGCCACCTTCAGGTTTTCATTGATAAAGCTGAAATGCATATCGTACTGGTCGCCGTGGTAGTAGGCAAAGAGATTACCGTTGAACAGTGCTGTCGACTGGCTGTCGTATTTTCCTCGTCCGTAGGTGTAGTCAATGTCGAATCCGAATCCTAAGCGCTTGTTCACATTTACGGCAAAGTAAGCCTTGAAACGTTCCTCTCCGTAGCGTCCGTCTCCCTGCTTGAAGTAAGTCAGGTTGGTGAACGGTGACTTGGTATTGGTATATACCACGTCACTGGGTTTCCGTACGGTGAAATCGTATGGATCGGTGAAGAAAAACTGGCTGCTTTCTTTCCGTTCAAAGAACACGTGTGAGATACGCGGAGCTCCCAAGTTGCCCAAGTAAGTATAATGTCCCGTAGGCCCTCCCGTATCATTGGAGTTCTGGAAACCATGTTGCAGGGTATCGATCGGAACGGGGGTCATTTCTCCAAAGCGTGTGTCGATTTTCCAGGCATTCAGTCCCACTGGTACGGTGCTGGCATCAATCACTGCGGTTGTATCTATCGGATTACCGTTTCGGTCATATCTGTTGCCGTCCATTCCGGTGGCCGACATTCCTTGTCCGTATTGGGAGATGGTGTTCTGTGCCGAAAGGGCCGTACACACCAGTATGAATAGGGTTGTAAAAAATAGCTTCTTCATAATGGGGCAAAGATACAATAAAAATGCGAAAACGGGAGATTGTGGCTTTCAAAAAGTAGCATTGGAGGTGTCAGAAGTGAAACTCCGGAAAAAGAAGCAGGCTGCCAACTGCATTTCTTTCTGTAAATGCACTGGCAGCCTGCAAGATAGAAGTATGCTTCCGGTAAGGAATCAGACTTCCTTGATAATGTCCATACCGATGCGTATGGCTTCTTCGTTCATCGGAATCAGGTGATGATGACGCTCGGGCAAAGTTTTGCGCAGGGCTTTCACCACACTTTCGATTGATACGATGGGACGGATTTTCAGCAAACCTCCCAATACAATCATGTTGAAGGTCTTGGCCATCTTCCGTTCGTTGGCTTCGTCCATGGCATCAATGCGATACACATGGATGTCCTTGCGGGTAGGAGGGTTGATGATGCCGTATCCGTCGTAAATCAATACACCGCCCGGTTTTACCTTGTTCTCAAACTTGGCAAGCGAAGGCTGGTTCAGGATGATGGCTGTGTCATACTTGCTGAGAATCGGGGATGAGATACGCTCGTCGCTCACAATGACAGTGACGTTGGCCGTACCTCCGCGCTGTTCCGGACCGTAGGCTGGCATCCAAGTCACCTCCTTGTTTTCCATCAGGCCGGAATATGCCAGGATTTTTCCCATGGAAAGAACTCCCTGACCTCCAAATCCTGCTATGATAATTTCCTCTTTCATATAATGTGCAAATAATTATTTATTTTCGGTAGTATCTTTCAGGTCGCCCAGCGGGTAGAAGGGGAACATGTGTTCTTCCATCCATTTGTTGGCGGCTTCGGGTGTCATTTTCCATCCGGAGTTGCAGGTAGATACGATTTCTACCAGGCTGGAGCCTTTTTTCTGCATGGAGCATTCGAATGCCTTGCGGATGGCTTTCTTGGCCTTGCGGATGGCAGCCACTGACTGTACTGACTGGCGGGTTACGTAAGCAGTACCTTCCAGTGTAGCGGCAATTTCGGTCATCTTCAGCGGGTAACCATGGATTTCCGGAACACGTCCGTACGGGCAGGTAGAAGTCTTCATACCTACCAGCGTGGTCGGAGCCATCTGTCCGCCGGTCATACCGTAAATGGCATTGTTGATGAAAATGATGGTGATATTTTCTCCGCGGTTCAGGGCATGAATGGTTTCGGCTGTACCGATGCAGGCCAGGTCACCGTCGCCCTGATAAGTGAATACCAGGCGGTCGGGCCATAAGCGCTTGATGGCAGTAGCCAGGGCAGGTGCACGTCCGTGTGCAGCTTCCTGACAGTCTATATCCAGATAATTATACATGAACACGGCACAACCTACCGGACTTACTCCGACAGCTTTCTCGGCCATGCCCATTTCGTCGATGACTTCGGCAATCAGTTTGTGAACTACTCCGTGGCTACATCCCGGGCAGTAGTGCATAGGGTTATCGTTCAGCAGGCGAGGCTTCTGATAAACCAGATTTTCAGGTTTGATTATATCTTCTTTTGTCATAATTAGTTCTCCTGTAGTTTATCGTAGAAAGAAACGAAACACGAATTCCATCATCTTCAGGAAAAGAGAGGCACCGCACACATAAAAGAATACGGTCTTGTCTTCACCCAGTGTGAAGTAGAGAATGACGGAAATCAATGCTCCAATCATAAACAGTACGTTTAAGACGGCTCTTATTCTATCGGTATCCATAGCTTATTTCTGAATCAGTTTTTCCTTGATGGCTTCGATTACTTCATCCGGGTCGGGCACGATACCTCCCAGACGTCCGAAATGTTCTACGGGTACCTTACATTCTACGGCCAGACGGACATCTTCAATCATCTGTCCGCTGTTCAGTTCCACGGTCAGGATACCTTTCACCTGTTTGGCTCTTTCTTTCAGGGCCTTGCTCGGGAACGGCCATAATGTAATCGGACGGAACAGACCTACCTTGATACCTTCTTCGCGTGCATGCTCCATGGCTTTCTGTGCGATACGTGCACAAGAACCGAAAGCTACAATCAGATATTCAGCATCTTCAGTGTCAAGTTCCTCGTAACGTGCTTCTTTTTCTTCGATTTCTGCGTATTTAGCCTGCAAATGCAAGTTGCGCTGCTCCATAATGGCCGGATCCAGTTCCAGTGAGGTGATGATATTGGGCTTGCGGCCCTTGCAACCAGTTGTAGCCCACGGGCATTGTGCCAGAATCTCTTCTTCTATACGTCTGGGGCGATATTCCGGAAGCACTACCTTTTCCATCATCTGACCGATTACACCGTCGGCCAGAATCATAGCCGGATTGCGGTATTTGAAAGCCAGGTCGAAAGCCAGTCCTACAAAGTCAGCCATTTCCTGTACGGAAGCCGGAGCCAGCGCAATCAGGTGGTAGTCGCCGTGACCGCCTCCCTTGGTCGTCTGGAAATAGTCGGCCTGACTGGGCTGGATGGTACCTAGACCCGGACCTCCTCGCATTACGTTGACCACCAGACAAGGAAGTTCCGCACCTGCGATGTAGGAGATACCTTCCTGCTTCAGACTGACGCCCGGACTGGAGGATGAAGTCATGACCATTTTTCCACTGCCGGCGCCTCCGTATACCATATTAATTGCTGCCACTTCACTTTCAGCCTGAAGGACTACCATTCCGGTAGTTTCCCACGGCTTCTGCTCGGCAAGCGTTTCCAATACTTCAGATTGGGGGGTGATAGGGTAACCGAAGTAACCGTCCACGCCGATACGGATGGCGGCATGGGCTATGGCCTCGTTACCTTTCATAAGAACAACTTCTTCTGCCATAATTTTTCGATTTTGCTTGTTGGGCATTTTTATTCTTCACTTTTCGCTCTGTACACGGTCAGACAACCGTCCGGGCACACAATGGCGCACGAAGAGCATCCATTACAGGTATCTTCTACTACCTGCTGTACGTAATTATATCCTTTTTGATTTACTTTCGGGGTGAGTGACAACACATGCAGCGGGCATGCTACCACACATAAGTTGCATCCCTTGCAGCGTTCGGTATTTACGATAACCACACCTTTCATCTTAGCCATAGTATATATCTCTTATTGATTAAACATATCTTTATTATAAAAGTTAAGTATATCCATCACCATCTTTCGGGCATCAGCTGCCGGACTTTCCGGGTCTAGGGCAATCGCTTCCTGATAATTGTTGAGCGCCCCCTGCCAGTCACCTTTTTTCCGATAGGCGTTTCCCAAAAGATAATATGCTTCCGCCGTGGGCGAGGAAGCCGTTTGCAACCAATCATTCAGGCGAGATATAGCGGTGTCTGCATGTCCTTCATTTATCAGTTGTCTGATGTGATTCAGTTGTTCATTCATGGTCTTTTATGTCATATTGTAACCTTACAAAGATACTCTTTAATTTGGTACAAGAATCATTTTTACGAAATAAATAGTAAAAACTACCGATTTTTTTCTTTTTGTGATTGTGCAACTTGTTGGTTATTAAAATATTTCATGAGTGTTTATTCCGTTTCAACTGAAAAAGATGCATATCTAACTAGTTGTAATGGGTAAAGAAAGATACATTAGGGCTGTCTGATAATTCAAGTTCTTATCAAAAGTTTATTGAATGAACGAAATCTATTTGATTGTGTTATTATTTCTTGTAACTTTGTGGCAATTTATTTACAAAAGAAACAACTAAATAATTAACTTATCAGATAGAATTATGAACAAGATTCTTCAGAAGGAATATTTTTCCGAAAAGGTTTTCAAACTGGTGATTGAGGCTCCGCTGATTGCAAAGTCACGTAAGGCGGGACATTTTGTCATTGTCCGTGTAGGCGAGAAGGGGGAACGCATGCCTTTGACCATCGCAGCAGCCGATCCGGTGAAGGGAACCATTACTTTGGTGGTGCAGAAGGTTGGTCTTTCATCTACTCGTTTGTGCGAACTGAATGAAGGCGATTATATTACTGATGTGGTAGGTCCGCTTGGAAAAGCCACTCATATTGAAAACTTTGGGACAGTGGTTTGTGCAGGAGGTGGCGTAGGTGTGGCTCCGATGTTGCCCATCGTGCAGGCATTGAAGGCTGCGGGAAACCGTGTCATTACCGTGCTGGCCGGACGTACCAAGGAACTGATTATTCTTGAGAAGGAAATGCGTGAGAGCTCGGACGAAGTGATTATTATGACGGACGACGGTTCTTACGGACAGAAAGGTCTGGTTACGGAAGGAGTAGAAGCAGTCATCAAGCGTGAAAAGGTGGACAAGTGTTTTGCCATTGGTCCGGCTATCATGATGAAATTTGTCTGCCTGCTGACGAAGAAATACGATATTCCGACCGATGTATCATTGAACACCATCATGGTGGATGGCACAGGTATGTGTGGTGCTTGCCGTATCACCGTGGGCGGAAAGACGAAGTTCGTATGCGTGGATGGTCCGGAATTCGACGGTCATCAGGTAGACTTCGACGAGATGCTGAAACGTATGGGTGCTTTCAAGGATATTGAGCGTGAAGAAATTCATAAACTGGATACTAAACCTGCAACTTGTGAAGCTGAACAGGCTGTCTCCGGACGTAACGCTGAATGGCGTGAGGCGCTGCGTAAGAGCATGAAGCCAAAGGAACGTGTGGCTATTCCGCGCGTGAAGATGAACGAGCTGGATCCGGAATACCGTTCACACAGCCGCAAGGAAGAAGTGAACTTGGGGCTGAGCGAAGAGCAGGCGCTGACAGAAGCCAAGCGTTGTCTGGACTGTGCCAATCCTTCTTGTATGGAAGGCTGTCCGGTAGGTATTGATATTCCGGGCTTTGTCAAAAACATCGAACGTGGAGAATTCCTGGAAGCTGCGCGTACGCTGAAAAAGACCAGTGCGCTTCCGGCCGTGTGCGGACGTGTCTGCCCGCAGGAAAAGCAGTGTGAATCGAAATGTATTCACCTGAAGATGGGGCATGAAGCGGTGGCTATCGGTTACTTGGAACGTTTTGCGGCCGATTATGAACGTGAAAGCGGACAGATTTCAGTACCTGAAATTGCAGCCAAGAACAGTATCAAGATTGCAGTGGTGGGTTCAGGACCTGCCGGATTGTCGTTTGCAGGCGATATGGCCAAGATGGGTTATGATGTAACTGTGTTCGAGGCGCTGCATGAAATTGGTGGTGTATTGAAATATGGTATTCCGGAATTCCGTCTGCCGAACAAGATTGTGGATGTGGAAATCGAAAACCTGTCTAAGATGGGTGTGACTTTCGTGAAGGACTGCATCGTAGGTAAGACCATCAGTGTGGAAGACCTCGAAAGCGAAGGCTTCAAGGGAATCTTTGTTGCTTCGGGTGCCGGACTGCCTAACTTCATGAACATTCCGGGCGAGAACTCCATCAACATCATGTCTTCAAATGAGTACCTGACACGTGTGAACCTGATGGATGCAGCCAGCGAAGATGCCGATACTCCGGTAACATTCGGTAAGCGAGTGGCTGTAATCGGTGGTGGAAATACAGCAATGGACTCTGTACGTACAGCACGCCGTCTGGGAGCAGAGAAAGCGATGATTATCTACCGTCGTTCGGAAGCAGAAATGCCGGCTCGTTTGGAAGAAGTGAAACATGCCAAGGAAGAAGGTGTGGAATTCCTGACACTGCACAATCCGATAGAATACATTGCCGATGAGAAGGGTCGTGTAAAACAGGTGGTATTGCAGAAAATGGAACTGGGTGAACCTGATGCTTCCGGTCGTCGTAGTCCGGTTGCCATTCCGGGAGCAACAGTAACTCTCGACATTGACATGGCCATTGTCAGTGTAGGTGTATCGCCTAACCCGATTGTGCCGAATTCAATTGAAGGTTTGGAACTGGGACGAAAGGGAACCATTGCTGTCAACGATGACATGCAGTCATCTATTCCGACCATCTATGCTGGTGGCGACATCGTGCGTGGAGGAGCCACTGTAATCTTGGCGATGGGTGACGGACGCCGTGCGGCTGCAGCCATGGACCGCCAGCTTCGTCAGGCATAAAAACAAGCTTGAAAATCATAAAAAACGCTTTGATATATTAACATCAAAGCGTTTTTTTTATGTCCTTTCCAAGCACTTTCTTGTTGGGGGTGTCATCGGTTTTTCTAACATTATATATATAGGTGTGGAAAAATATAAACCTTGTATTTTTCCACACCCGCGTATATATAGTTTGTAAAAATGCCTGCCAACTCCGACAGCCCATCAAGATTCGTCTTTTTTCCTCTCTGAAAAGACGTTTTTCTTTGTCTTTCAAAACGCCCTTGCGTTCAATCCAAAACGCACTTGTGTTTCAAGTCAAACGCACTTGCGTTTTAGATCGAACGTACTTGCGTTTTTGGAATAATGTGACTTGTTCTGTGATATAGATTCTCCCACCTGCCAGAAATAATCAATATATACCAAAATTTTCATTAGCTGCCATTCTGTTTTCTACGTGATAAAGATTGTTTTTAATCCGTTGTTATTGATTGATTTTCAATATTTTTTTCTATTTTTGTGGATAAGCACATATCAAACCGGATAAAAATAGTATAACATAAAAGCAAGTGTTATGAACAGAATTTTTACACTAATCATAGCCCTGCTATTTTGCAGTACGTTTTGTGCATAGCAGGTAATCGAATGGAGAGAGATAGAAACAACGACAGACAGCTACCAGCGTGTGGTATATCATAAGAAAGGTAAGAAGAAACCTCTCAACGGAACATACCATATCAAACGAGGATTGGATGAAAAAGTAGTGAAGCTAAAGAAAGAACTTATGCACGGAGAATACAAGCGTTTATGCGACGGGGTACTGCGAGAAGAAGGCTTCTATGAGGACGGCCAGCGTAGCGGGCTGTTCGTGGAATATTACCAAGACGGACAAACCCACCGCAAGGACACTCCCATGTTGTCCGGCAAGATTAATGGAAAAGTAACCACCTGCTTAAGCGACGGCAAGACCGAATCGGAAAATGAATAGCACCGCAGTCAGGAACATGGAATAGAAAGACAATACAGCCCCACGACGGGGGAACTTCTTATAGAGGGACAATGGAAAGGCGGCAAGCCTTATTACACCATAAAAGGAGAGTTTACAGATGGTTTAAAGAGTGGTAAATGGACGTAATACGATGTAACAAACACCACCACCCTTGAATGGAACGAATAATCCTACTTAGAAAAAAACAGTGGATTTCGTTGTTAGCATAACGTTATCGACCTAAAAATAAAAAATGAAACCAAGAGATATATTTATAAAAGCTTGTAATGAGATAGCTGTTCCTTTTTTAGAAAGAGGCTTTAAGTCCTTCAAAAATGGACAATGCTTGAAAAGGATTTCAAAAGATAAAGATTTGACTTTTGAAATTTGGTTTCGTTCAAGTGTATATAATACATCTTGTAGTGTGACTATATATCCATTGATTACGATAACCAGTAAGAGTCTGAAAAAATGGGTGCAGGAAGAGAATCTCAATATCAATAATGATGATTTAGTATATCATAATCATATTGGCTACCTGTCACCAATAAATGAGTATAAATCTTGGAATCTTGCGGGATTAAGCTATATTATATCAGTAAAAACAATTATTGATTTACTTGAAAAGTATGTTTGTCCGATATTTGATTTGTTTGAAAATAGACAAACTGCAATTGATTTTATTACACAACATGGATGTTGCTTCAATCAATACACTTCAGACTCTCTCCATGCTTTACCATATATGTTGAGATACGGAGAAAAGGAACAAGCTGAAAACTACTTTAATCACTACATACATTCAAATAAATGTCGAAATAGGTTTCTAAAAGCCTACTCTCAATTAGAAAAGAATGAAGTAATTAATTGTGGTTTAGATAAGTGTTTCGTAATACTTGCGTTTAATCAAAAATTAAAAATAAAGTAGGTCGATAACAAACAGATGAAACATTAAAGGTGGTTTATCTGCCAAACATTATCAGCGAAAAGAAATGAATATGGACTTAAGAAGATGTACAAGAGTAATAATGAAAGTTGTAATGATAACTGTTTCATTGTTCTGCCTCTTTTCTGTAAGCTGTATTAGCCGACAGGAAAGAGAGTATAGGCATATATGTGATAGTCTGAACAGCTTAGATTTCCCTCCAAGAGTTTTTGATACATTATTTTTTAAGAAGTATGGAAATGGTATTGAGCTTGATACTACGTTCTCCAATGGAGAACACCATCTCATACAGTTAGATTATGCCAACAACTATTATTATGCAATAGAATATCCAGAAAAACCGATTATAGATGTGATGTCGTATGACGGAAAGGACGGCAAGCTGATAGACTGGCATCAACGATTTATTGACTGGAAGAACATATCACCTTGGGTATGGTATGATAAAGAAGGAAATGTATGTAATTTGGGGGCTACTTGCTCTGAAGAAAAAGATTATATCTATCCTACCTATTCTATTCATCGATTGATAGAGAAGCTGAAAAAGGAAAATTTAGATTTGTTCCATAATATCTCCATATATTATGGAACGGACTATCGTGATACTGATTCAATTCCATATAAAAGCTGTGGATGGTATGTTATGATGAGAGACTCCATCTTCTCTAACGATACTTACAATATGACCGTAAGATTATATGACGGTCAAACAGGCAAATTGCTTGATGTACATAGAGGAGTATGGGAAGAAAATCAATAAAACAAATCATGCTGGCAACAAATGCCTGTACCGCTTAACGATGGCAAGATGCCGGACATTATCTGTCCTCATAAATCAAAAGAAACGATGAAAGTAACAGTAAACATAAAGTACAATTATATGAGAAAGAAACATCTGCTAATGGCAATCACAATCACGGCGTTCTGCACTACATTCGGTTGCAGCACACAAAAAATGATGTACCAGACACGGCTGGACGAGGCGAAAGGGTATGCCTTGACCGCCTGTATAGCCTGCATGAACAAGTCTATCGACAGCCTCTCTGTCATAAACAAGGACTATTCCACCGGGTATTTCGTGCAACTCAGTCATTTATCGCTCGATGAAATCACCGCAATCAAGCAATATGTCGATAAGGAATGTATGAAATATTGGGGCATACCGCAAGATCCTGACGGAAATATGTTAGGATATTCCGTCTGGAAGTTTTATACCTCTAAAGAATTGGATAACTTTATACGGGAAACGCTAAAATAACAATATTAAATAACATTGTGTATGAATACTAAGATTTTAGCATTAGGACTGTTGTCACTCGCTTTTGGAGTGTTGGGATGCAGGAACACGGGCAAGCACACATCATCACAGTTGCAAAGCATCGGGCTTGCCGTTCCGAAAGCCGCACGTATCACCATTGATAAGCTGCCCGAAATACTGAAAAACGTGCAAGCCGGACGGACTGAGTTCGATTTTACAGGTATCTGCGGAAACGGTACGGACTGCATCTACTTCATGCAGGAAAACGGAAAATTCTATATTGACTTTGAAGCCATGAGCAAGGAACAGCTTCCTTATCTGGATTCGTTGAAACAGTTTGCGAAGGAACACGGCTATCCGACAGTTGAAACGACCTATAACAATACTCCAGTCGATTACGACCATCTGCAATATGCTCCCGTCCTTAGTCTGAAAGTCAATGCGGGCATAGATAGTATCGTGAAGGTCGGAAAACAGATTGAACATACCATTTTCAGAAACAACGAGCGAACCGTTTACGAAATAGTGCCTTGATATGGATAATGTATCGGGATGTTCCTGCTCTTGCTTTTGGGAATCATACTCAACTGGCAATGGGCTTGGGAACCCTGTACTTCTGTCGGGCGGGAACTGGCAAACACACTTGGAGAAAGGATATACTATTTTGGGAAAGGCGTGTTTGTGGTAATTATCATCCTCATTCTGGCTTTTATCTATTTCGCGACTTATTAAAAAAACAACAATCACATGAGGGAGCAATCATCTAAAGAACGAAAATACTACTTCTTCGACTATCTGTTCTGGTTGGGAGAAATGGCACAATGGTATTACAAAGGCGAACCAAGACGTCCCGACGGGGAATCCGTGCTGATGTTTTGCATCATGACATTTATCTATGCTCCAATATTCTTTACTGCCGGGCATTTCCTTTATTCTCTTTATGATTCCCCGGTATTCGAATGTTTTACAGTCGCCATGATAGCTGGACTCCTCGTAACTGAACACTGTATCTGGCGCGGTCGGATATACCCGTTTTCACGAAGGAAAGCAGTCATGCAGCACTATGAAGGACGCAGGTTCAGCCCCTTCAGATGTTATTTTTTTCTGTTCTCTCTGGCTTTTCTGCTTATTTCCGAAATGTATCTGTTGCCAAGCGCACTGATGCAGATAAGCGGGAGCAAGGCTGAGGTAGAGAATACACAGGTTGAAGTTCCGCAAAGGTGGAGGGATTATCTTTCACTGCATTTCAGGGTAGGAGCCCGTCAGGAAGTCCCTCATGAAGCTTTACAACGCCTGATAAATCAAGACGGTCGCACGTCTCGCTACGGACAGCCTGTCTATATCATGCAGGTACGGGCTACAAAGGGCGATATGGGCGGAGAATTCCGTGTAGGGTTGTTGAACCATGCTACGATTGAGGAAATCCAAGACGGCAGACGTAAATTTGTCGAATGCACGTGGGTTAAAGGATATACGATGGACAGCATAAAGATACTGCTGACCGGATGGTACGAGGTGAGAAATGCCAGACTTTGTCCGGTTGATTCTCTGGAATGGACGGAAGATTTGGAGTTTTAAGACGGGCAAACGTGTGTTGTTTGGATAATGATTACAATAGATTAGTTATCAATATGATAAACTATTAATACTTCTAAAACAAATACGGATATGATTATAAACAAGGTAATTTTTATTCACATGTACCGACTGCTGCAAGGGAAGATGCGCAAGCCTGTCACAGTTGGATTCGCAGGCATACTGTTTCCCAAGACTGTATGGCTGCTATCCTCATTTAACCTGTGCGTAAAGAACAACACAACCATACTGAGTGAAAACCTTATAGACTTTTTCATCGGTTATGGTGGCTCGTATTGTCTTTAATGAATATTGCCATTACCGTAAGTTGCAAAGCCGTTTTCGATACCGTCCAGACGCTTGAGAAAGTCAGCCGTGAGCTTTATTTTCATCTGTCAAGATGCAAGGTACTGATAGGTATCTATCTTGTACTTACAATAGGATTTGCTGTTTATGCGGTAATATATAAGGTATAAAACAAACAGGTATATTAAAAATGAAAGGAATATGATTTCACACATAAGACGCTTTTGGTGGGCTTTCACAATGATGCACAAAATTGCTTTTACGCTCAGTCTTGAAATGCTAAAGAGAAAAGGTGTACGAAACTGGGTGGAACGCAGGGCAACAGGCATTATCGACATACCATATTGTGCATTGATTTTTACGATAGTGTTTACCGTACCAGACCCACCTAACTGTTATCATCACATTATTATGTTCACTCTGATAGGGTGGGCACTTATCGGCATAGGCATTGTAGTACCCTATCAGATAAGCTATATAGAAATATGCGCCGAAGCGAGGAAAGAAATCAATAGGCGTTTCGGATATTGGAAAAGGCGGATAATCGCTTATCTTGCCGTCATTGCGGCCACAATCATTCTGGTATGCCTTATCTCATGACCTCTCTGCCCGATAATTCTTGGAACGGTCTGATGATGTACTTTATTGCAAAATATTGTTGTCCGATAAAATAATCAATAAGTGAGAA
Organism: uncultured Bacteroides sp.; assembly: GCA_945965395.1. Classification (GTDB taxonomy): domain Bacteria; phylum Bacteroidota; class Bacteroidia; order Bacteroidales; family Bacteroidaceae; genus Phocaeicola. The sequence goes on along the minus strand of CAMFND010000051.1, from coordinate 13,322 downwards.
CATAAAAATCTCCTGCTTTTAGCCCTATTAAACAAAAGCTAAAGCAGGAGATTTCTATTTCTGAGTTTCAATCTATAAGATTTTTATTTTTTCAATTCTATTTTGAAACAGCCTCTTTTCTATGTGGTTACTGACGCAATTGCGTGCGTGTGATTTCACCTGTATACATGGTGTACGACTTGCTGCTATCCGCCTGAATGTTAAGTGATCTCAAATCTTCAGCCGTCATTTTCTGGTTCATTGACTTCTTGCATTCGATAACTGCTGTCGGTTGGGAAGCACCTTGTGCATAGAATGAAATCTTATATTCGCTGCACTGTTCCATCAGGGCGCTAAGGGCAATGCGGTCTTGGGCTATCAGCAGGTAGGCCACGTTCTTGTTGAATAATTTACCAAAACCTCCCCAGTTCTCGGCCTTGATTTCTATTTCTTCATCGTTGGCAGTCAGGGTAATGCGTCCGTTCTGCAGCTGGTTGTTCCAGTTTTCCGAGAATTGTGCCACAGGCACTTCTTTCAGCTCGCCAGTCAGGGTCATGGCTGGAGTCAGAGGAGTTGCCGGAACTACAGCAGGAGCCGTTTCGTTAGCCAGCACCTTTTGTCCCAGTGCATCGGTAGCCGACTGGAAGAGCTGGTCTTTCAGGTCGATGGTTTCACGACGGAACTTCCCGCAGATAGGAGCCAGTTTGGTTTTCTTCTTGTTCAGTGCCATGTCATCGGTAATCCATTCTTCGGCTGTATATTTTTCTCCACCATCGCGGTTCTCGTCATACCAGTAGCGGATGCGGGTCATGGTCATGCGGCATACCCCATCAGTCACATTGATAAGGTACTGGTAGTAGATACGGGTACGGTCCAGTGAAAGGGCTGAAGAAGAGAATACAATGTATTCTTCAGCAGAGGCGGCAATGTCACCTTCTTCTTCGTTGGTGTAGACCACGCGGCTCTGCAGCTTTCCGTCAGATTTGAAACGGTTGTTGGCCCAGTCCAGCATTTGCTGGTAGAGTTGCTCTTTCGAGAGCGAAGGAGCCTTGATTTCATGATTGAAGGTTACCTTTCCGTCCTCCATTGTAATAGCTCCGGCCAGATATTTGGGGTCAGAGTTGTCTTTTTTATCCTTGGCCATTCCGAATAACGGCAGGCAGGCCAGTAAGATGAACAATAGTTTTTTCATGATTCGTATCAACGTTTTTATAGTATGAAACATTATTTCTTAAAGATAGCATGTGTAAAGATAGGTATTTTTTTTTACTGCGGTGTAGGAATAGGATTTCTTATTATTTTTTTGTGAAACAATTATACATTCCGGTAAAAACAACAAAGCCCGTTTCCCTTTTCAGGAAAACAGGCTTTGTACATATTTCTAAATAGAACCTCTCCGAAGCAGGAGCAGGGGATTATCGAGCGGGAATCTTGTCGATGCGTGCCTGGTGACGTCCGCCTTCAAAATCGGTAGTGAAGAATTCTGTCATGATCTTGTCGGCCATTGCTTCATCAATGAAACGTCCTGGCATCACCAGCACGTTGGCATTGTTGTGCTGACGAGCCAGATGAGCAATTTCCGGAATCCAGCAAAGTGCGGCGCGGATACCCTGATGTTTGTTCAGGGTGATACCGATTCCTTCACCGCTTCCACAGATGGCAATTCCCGGATAGCATTCTCCGTTTTCTACTGCCAAAGCCAGCGGGTGAGCAAAGTCGGGATAGTCACAACTGTCGGTTGTGTAAGTTCCGAAATCCTTGTATTCCCATCCTTTGGCTTCCAGCCATTTTTTCACGTATTGTTTCAATTCAAATCCGGCATGGTCGGATGCAAGTCCTATCGTTTTCATCAGAGCATTTCTTTTACTTGGTTATATACATTTTCAGCAGTGAAGCCCAGTTTTTCATCCAACACTTTGTAAGGAGCAGAGAAACCGAATGATTCCAATCCCCAAATCTTACCGTTGGCACCTACCAGACCTAACAGGTTGACTGGCAGACCAGCTGTCAGACCAAATACCTTGGCGCCAGCTGGAAGAATGCTTTCCTGGTATTCCTTGCTCTGGCTGCGGAATAAACCTTCTGACGGAACTGATACGATACGAGTCTTCACACCGTCTTTGTGAAGCAGTTCAGCTCCAGCTGCCAGTGTAGAAACTTCAGAACCAGAAGCTACCATGATAACATCCGGATTTTCGTCAGAACCAGCTACGATGTAAGCTCCCTTGGCAGCCTGTGAGTAGTCTGTACCTGCAGGCAACATGTTGATGTTCTGGCGAGACAGAATCAGAGCCGACGGAGTATCGGTATTTTCCATAGCCAGTTTCCAGCAGACAGTAGTTTCTTCTGCATCGGCCGGACGAAGTACCAGCATAGAGTTCTTACCGTGATGGTTTTTCAGTTTTTCCATCAAGCGGATTTGTGCTTCCTGTTCTACTGGTTCGTGAGTAGGACCGTCTTCACCTACACGGAATGCATCGTGAGTCCAGATGAACTTCACTGGCAACTGCATGAGGGCAGCCATACGTACAGCCGGTTTCATGTAGTCTGAGAATACGAAGAATGTACCGCAAGCAGCGATTACACCACCGTGCAGTGCCATACCGATACAGCAGCAAGCCATAGTGAGTTCAGCTACTCCGGCCTGAAAGAAGGCACCGCTGAAGTCACCGTTTACAAATGCATGAGTCTTTTTCAAGAAACCGTCAGTCTTGTCAGAGTTAGACAAGTCGGCAGAAGCACAAATCATGTTAGGAACCTGCTGTGCCAATGCGCCCAATACAGCTGCAGATGCGTTACGAGTAGCATCATTTGCTTTCTGCTGGATACCAGCCCAGTCTACTTTCGGAGCTGCTCCGCTGAACCATTCTTTCTGTTGAGCGGCTTTTTCTGGATTAGCTGCAGCCCATGCAGCTTCTTCTTCATGACGTGCAGCTACGATAGCCTTCAGTTCTTCTTCACGTTTTGCGTAAATTTCTTTTACATCGTCAAAAATAACAAATGGATTTTCAAGGTCAGCCCCTAAGTTAATCATGGTGTTCTTATAAGCGTCGCCGCCCAGAGGAGCGCCATGAGTCTTACAGTTGCATTCGTATGAAGAATTGTCGTCCTTGCGGGCACCTTTACCCATGATACATTTACCGATAATCAGCGTCGGGCGTTTATTTTCTGCTTTTGCAGCATCCAGTGCAGTACGGATTTGTTCGCAGTCGTTGCCGTTTATTTCGATAACGTTCCATCCCCATGCACGGTATTTCATGGCTGTATCTTCAGATATAACATCCTTTGTTTCTGTAGAAAGCTGGATGTCATTTGAGTCATAGAACATGATCAGGTTGTCCAGGCCCAGGTGACCGGCAATACGGCCTGCACCCTGAGAGATTTCTTCCTGAATACCACCGTCAGAGATATAAGCGTAGATAGTTTCTTTATTGAAAGTAGGATTACCCGTGCGAGCTGCAAGGAATTTGGCAGCGATGGCAGCACCTACAGCAAATACGTGTCCCTGTCCCAGCGGGCCAGAAGTGTTTTCAATGCCGCGCATTACGTCTACTTCAGGATGTCCCGGAGTAGGAGAACCCCACTGGCGTAATTGTTTTAATTCGTCTAATGTAAATTTACCGATAAGAGCCAATTGTGCGTACAACATCGGTGACATGTGGCCCGGATCCAGGAAGAAACGGTCACGGCCTTCCCATTTCGGGTTCTGAGGGTCATACTGCAGATACTCTGCATATAAGACATTGATGAAATCGGCTCCACCCATTGCACCTCCGGGGTGTCCGGACTTTGCTTTTTCAACCATTGAAGCAGCCAAAATACGAATATTATCAGCAGCGTGGTTCATTACTTGTTTGCTGTTCATATAACTAAATTTTGATTTGTATGCTACATAAAATGCGAGTGGCATACGTCACCCGCTTTTTGAAATTATGAGCAAAGGTATGACATTTATATGTAAATTACAAAGTGGAAATAACTTATTTATTTCACATTTTTTTACTTCTTGTATTTTACTGCAGCCTCTTCTACCGGCAGACAAGCCTTATAATTTTCAATATATGCATTGAATCCGGCAACGTCTTCTGCAGTAGGAGATACTTCTACGCCCGCATTTCCGGCAAACACTTTTTCGTCGAGGAAGTCAGCCAGTGACTGCTTCTTGTCATTGTTCACCAGATAAGAACCTAACAGTGCAATACCCCATGCACCACCTTCTCCTGCGGTTTCCATGACAGAAATCGGAGAATTGATGGCTGCAGCAAGAACTCTCTGACCTACACCTTTGGTGCGGAACAAACCTCCATGACCGGTGATGCGGTCTACTTTAATCTTTTCTTCGTTGAAGAGAATGTCATTTCCAATCTTCAGTACGCCTACCGATGCATACAAGTGGGCACGTATGAAGTTGGCCAGGTTGAATTTATCGCCTGCTGTACGTACGAACAACGGGCGTCCTTCTGTCAAACCGGTTACAGGTTCGCCTGAGAAGTAGTTGTACGAAATCAGTCCGCCGCAGTCTGCATCACCTGTCAGTGCATTGTTGTACAGCTTGCCGAAGATTTCGTCCATATCTACCGGCATACCCATCAGTTCCTGGTATTCCTTGAACAGATTTACCCATGCATTCAGGTCGGAAGTACAGTTGTTGCAGTGTACCATGGCTACCAGGCTTCCGTCAGGAGTAGTCACCATGTCAATCATTTCGTAAGGCTTTGACAGGTCTTTTTCCAGTACAATCATAGAGAAAGAAGAAGTACCAGCCGATACATTACCTGTGCGCTGTTTTACGGCATTGGTAGCCACCATACCTGTTCCTGCATCACCTTCCGGCGGACAAACAGGTACACCTGCTTTCAGATGGCCTGATACGTCGAGTCTCTTGGCACCTTCTTCGGTCAGGCAACCGGCATTTTCTCCTGCCAGCAATACTTTCGGCAGAATGTCTGTCAGTTTCCAGCTGTATCCGTAAGGAGCTACTAACTTGTCGAACTTTTCAATCATTTCGGCAGAGTAGTTCTTTGTTTCAGGGTCGATAGGAAGCATACCTGAAGCATCACCGATACCCAGAACTTTTTCGCCGGTAATCTGCCAGTGTACGTAACCTGCCAGTGTAGTGAAGAAAGTGATGTCCTTCACGTGTTCTTCCTTGTTCAGGATAGCCTGATAAAGGTGAGAGATACTCCATCTCAACGGAATGTTATAGACAAAGAGTTCAGACAGTTCGGCTGCTGCTTTACCTGTATTGGTATTTCTCCAGGTGCGGAACGGTACGAGGATTTCTTCTTTGTCGTTGAAAGCCATGTAACCGTGCATCATGGCACTGATACCGATGGCTGCCAAGTTTTCTATTTCGATGCCGTACTGGCTTTTTACGTTTGCGCGAAGATCAGCATAGCAGTCCTGTACTCCAGCCCAGATGGCTTCAATGCTGTAGGTCCAGAGTCCGTCTTCCAACTGGTTTTCCCAGGTGTGACTTCCCTGAGCAATAGGTTTATTTTCCTGGTCAATCAGGACAGCTTTGATTCGGGTAGAACCGAATTCAATACCCAAAATGGCTTTACCTGCCTCAATGGTTGACTTTGCATCTTTCATATTAAAAATCGATTAGTTAAAGTGAAAAATAAGGCAATATTAAAAAATAAAAGTGCTGCCAGAAAGAAATCTTCTGTCCAGCACTTTTAAGATATACTTGGTTAAGTATTAGCAAAGAGCTTTGTTCAGCATGTAGTATACTTCGTTCATGCGAAGTTCTTTCTTGAATCCGTCGATGGTAGTATCCTTGTTGATATGTACCATTTCGATTCCAGCGATTTCAGCATAGTCTTCCCAGTATTCTGCAGTCAGGTCGTATGAGAAGCAAGAGTGGTGAGTACCACCAGCCAAAATCCATGCACCTGCACCGATTTCGAAGTTAGGCATCGGTTTCCAAAGTGCAGAAGCAACCGGCAATTTCGGCAGTGGTTTCGGTTCGATACATTCTACGTCGTTTACAATCAGACGGAAACGGTTGCCCATGTCTACTACAGTAGCAGTACATCCTGTACCTACCTTAGAAGTGAAGACAAGACGTGCAGTCTGGCTCTTGCGTATTCCGATACCGAGGAAGTGTACTTCCAGACGAGGCTTTTTGGCAGCAATCATCGGACAAACTTCCAGCATGTGAGCCTGAAGGATAGAGCTGTTTTCACCGTCGAAGTTCAGTGTGTAGTCTTCCAGGAAAGAACATCCGTTAGGCAATCCCTGGTTCATTACCCATACTGTACGATACAAAGCAGCTGATTTCCAGTCACCTTCTGCACCGAACCCATATCCTTCTGCCATCAATCGCTGTGAAGCCAATCCCGGAATCTGGTCGAAGTAGCTTCCGTCAGTCTGACCCAGGTCATCGAAGTTAGTTGTGAAACCTTTGGCGCCTTTAGCTTTCAGGATAGCACGCAGAGCCAGTTCAGCTTTAGCGGCATTCCATACTTTCTGGTATGCTTCAGAAGCTTTGTCTTCCAGTTCAGCATCGTGGTCATATTCATTGAAGTAAGTTTTTACAAGTGCTTCTACCTCTTCATCTTTTACTTCTTTGTGATAGCTCATCAGTTCGCTTACCGGACAGTAGTCTACGTGGTAACCCATGCGCTGTTCAGCTTCTACCTTGTCACCGTCAGTAACGGCTACGTTGTTCATCTGGTCGCCGAAACGCAGAATCAGCATATCCTGAGAATCTGCCCATGCAGCACATACGCGCATCCATACAGCAATCTTAGACAAAGTGTTTTCGTCTTTCCAGTAACCAACTACTACTTTGCGGCGTACACGCATACGAGCGCAGATGTGACCAAATTCACGGTCACCGTGAGCTGACTGGTTCAAGTTCATGAAGTCCATATCCATGGTGTCCCAAGGAATTTCCTTGTTGAACTGAGTGTGCAGGTGGAGTAACGGTTTCTTCAACTGCTGCAAGCCGTGAATCCACATTTTAGCAGGAGAGAAAGTATGCATCCAAGTGATGACACCGATACATTTTTCTTCGTTGTTAGCTGCTTTGAACACTGCTTCTACTTCTTTAGAAGAGTTGGCAGTTCCTTTATATACTACTTTCACAGGCAATTTGCCGCTGGCATTCAAACCTGCTACCATTTCGTTACTGTGTGCGTCTACTGCGATAACTGCATCGCCTCCGTAAAGGAGCTGAGCTCCGGTTACGAACCATACTTCATATTGATCAAATGCGTTCATAGTGATTTTATGTTTTTAATTGGTTGGATATTTGTTTTTATGTTATTTTTTCTGTCCGTAATAAGCGTTCGGACCGTGCTTGCGGCTGAAGTGTTTTTCTACCAGCAGCGGGTTCATGGTCAGATTCGGATTGACAGCGTAAGCAATGCTGGCCATTTTGGCAACCTGTTCCATAACTACGGCATTGTGAACGGCATCGTGTGCATCCTTACCCCATGAGAAAGGACCGTGGTTCTTTACGAGTACACCCGGAGTATGTACCGGATTCATACCTTCAAAGCGTTTCACGATTACGTTTCCAGTTTCCTTTTCGTAGGCACCCTTCACTTCTTCTTCCGTCATGTCAGCAGTGCAGGGGATAGCTTCGTGGAAATAATCGGCGTGAGTAGTTCCGATGTTCGGAATATCGCAGCCAGCCTGTGCCCATGCAGTGGCGTATGTAGAATGTGTATGTACCACACCTCCGATTTCAGGAAAAGCTTTGTACAGTACAAGGTGAGTCGGTGTGTCACTTGAAGGACGCAAGTTTCCTTCTACCACGTTTCCTTCCAGGTCGACTACTACCATGTCTTCGGCTTTCATTTCATCGTAAGATACTCCACTGGGTTTGATAACCACCAGTCCGCTTTCACGGTCGATGGCTGATACGTTTCCCCACGTGAAAATAACCAGTCCGTGTTTCACCAAATCCAGGTTGGCATGGAACACTTTTTCTTTCAGTGCTTCTAACATATTTTTAAAGTTTGAATTTCGGATCTTTCTGATAAGCCTTGTCGTTGAATTTGTAAAGAGAGGCTCCTCTTCGTGATCCTGTTTTATCAATTTTATCTGTTTTCTCTATAAATCCCATTTCTGCAATACGCTTGCGGAAATTTCGCTTGTCCATCGGTTCACCGTAAATTGCTTCGTAGAGACTTTGAAGCTGAGTCAGCGTGAACAACTCCGGCAAGAGGTTGAACCCGATAGGTGCTCTTGAAGCTTTTTGTTTCATGATGGCACGAGCCTTCTCAACCATTTCATTGTGGTCAAAAATCAGGTCGGGTAGGTTATTAATGTTTACCCAGTATGCGTTGTGCTGCTGCACCAGCTCACGGTCATATTCATTGATATTGATTAAGGCATAATAAGCCAGTGAGATAACTCGTTCACCCGGATCGCGGTCTACAGCTCCGAACGCACCAATCTGGTCCATGTATACATTTTCCAGTCCGGTCAGTTCACTCAATACACGTTTGGCAGCATCATCAGCACTTTCGTTTTCCTGAATGAAGCCTCCCATCAGCGACCATTGTCCCATTGCAGGTTCGAAATTTCTTTTGAGCAGCAATAGATTCAGTTCACCTTTGTCAAATCCAAAGATAATACAGTCGATTCCGACATAAAATTGGGGATTATGATTATAATATGTGGTCATGAAGTTCGTGACTTTTGGTTCTTTACAACTTGGTTTCTTGGGTCTCTGTTATTTTTCTACTGTAAACTTGAAGATACAGTGACTGTGGTAAGTCTGTCCCGGAGTCAGGATAACAGAAGGCCATTGTGGTTTGTTAGGGCTGTCAGGATAGTGCTGTGTTTCCAAACATACAGATGCACGCTGCGGATACACGATACCTTTCTTACCCTTCACTGTTCCGTCCAGGAAGTTTCCGGTATACACCTGAATACCCGGTTCGTCTGTATACACTTCCAGACTGATACCGGTTGTTGGGCTGGTCAGTTTAGCTGCCACCTGATTGATGTCACCTTTGGTTTTCAGTACCCAGTTATGGTCAAATCCGTTACCGAATTTTACTTGTTCGTTAGAGAAATCTGTCACTCCTTCGCTGAGGGCTTTCGGCGTGTTGAAGTCAAACGGAGTTTCTTTTACTGCCATCATTTCACCTGTTGTCATGAAGGTGCTGTCTACCGGAGTAATACTGTCGGAAGCTACGTAAAGTAAGTGATCTGTAGCCGGTTTAGACGGGTCGCCATTCAGGTTGAAATAAGAATGGTTGGTCATATTAATGACTGTGGTCTTGTCAGTAGTAGCATCGTATTTGATGTCGATGGCATTGTCGGCAGTCAATGAATAAGTTACATTGGCAGTCACATTCCCCGGGAAGTTATTGTCTCCGTCGGGCGATTTCATGGTCAGCACGATGGTACTGTCATTGGCTTGGTTCGCTTCGTATACCTGATATTGCCATCCGGTAGGACCGCCGTGCAGACAATGGCCGAAGTTATTGGTCGGAAGCAGGATTTCCTGTCCGTCGATAGTGATTTTTCCTTTGTTGATTCGGTTGGCATAACGGCCGATAGAAGCTCCGAAGTCACTTGGAATATTCTGATAGTCAGCAATGCTGTCAAAACCGAGAACTACATCCGTCATCTTTCCGTTTTTATCGGGAACCATGACGGATACGATTCGTCCGCCGAAATTGGTTACACAAACTTCCATACCCTGACTGTTCTTCAAAGTATAAAGTTTAATAGGTTTGGCATTCTCAGCTGAAACCTCAAAATTAGCAGGGTTCAAGCCTGATAAAGTCAGCTTCGGTTGCTGGGCTTGCTTGGAAGCACAACCGCTCAATACTGCAAGAATGATACTTGCCCCTAAGAAAGATTTATTCATGCTTTTCATGTGAAATTATTGATGTTTTTATATATGGTGTAAAAGTAACACTTAAAACAATTGCTTGTTCTTTTTTTCAGATGTTTTTCAACATAGAATGAGCGTTTTTTAGTAGTTTCTATTAAAAAAGAAGAGGATATGCAGGTTTTCTACATATCCTCTTTCTTTATAAGTTGGTTTTTATGGATTACCAGAAGTATGCATAGAACAATGCGCAGAGAACAACAACTCCCAATGTAGCAACTACATCCCACATATTCCAGCTTTCGCGAATTGCTTTCTTGTAGTCACCAGTGAAAGTGATGGCTGCAATTTGTTCAGATGTCGGTTTAGCAGTGAACATGGATACTACGTACATCATGATAACGATGAATACCAGCAACCATACTTCAAAGATAAGCCAGTTAGTCTGCCAGAACCAAGAAGTGCATTCCCAGAACGCTCCGTCCATTACCGCTTTACCAGAGTCGGTAAGTACGTTGGTCAACAGACGAAGCATACCAATAAGGAATCCTCCGATAAGTCCCCATTCTCCAGCTTTCGGTGTGATGCGCTTAGAGAAGATCCCCAGGGTAAATACGGCTACCATGGCAGGAGCAATCAAAGACTGAATATCTTGAAGATAAGAATACAGGTTACCCATGTTCATCATGATAGGCATCCAAGCCAATCCCAACAGTACGACAACGACTGTAGCTACACGGCCTACCATTACGTAGTGGCTTTCGCTCATACCTTTCTTCATAGGTTTGTAGAAGTCTTCTGTAAACAGTGTCGCACAGCTGTTAAAGAATGCAGCCAAAGAAGCCACCAGGGCGCAGATGAAACCGATGGTTACGATACCTTTCACACCTGCAGGCAAGATGTTCTTTACCATCATGGCAAAAGCACCGTCTGTGTCATGTGTGTTGGTGATATCCATTACGATGTTGCTACCGGTTTTCTGTGAGAGTGCGAATGCCACCATACCCGGAATCAGAAACATGAATACAGGCAACAGTTTGAAATAACCGGCTGCGATTGTACCACGGCGTGCACGTGCCATAACTTTACGGTTATCTTCTCCCTTAGTCTGTCCGAGCACACGCTGTACGATGTGTTGGTCAGTACACCAGTACCAGAAACCGATGATAGATGCTCCGAGGAATACCACATAACCCGGGAATTGCGGATACATCGGGTCAGCTGGGTCAGTGTGGAACATGTGAGTTGTTCCGAAACCGTCGTGTGCAGCGTTACAAACAGCCATCATTTGTGACCATCCTTCTGAGATGCTGCCATCACCCAGCATATTCAAGCCTAAGAACAAAACCAGAAATGAACCGATGATAAGGATAGGAGTTTGGATGGCAGAAAGTGTCATGACTCCCTTCATACCGCCAAAAACGGTGAACACAGCCGTGATAAAGATAAGACCGAGCGCTCCCCACCAGAATGGAAGACCGAGCAGGTATTCAAAGAAGATACCGCCGGTAAATGCAGTTACAGATACCTTTGTCAATACGTATGCAATCAGTGTGATGATAGACAGCCATGAACCGGTACGTTGAGTGTAACGGAATTTCAGGAAGTCGGGCATGGTGATAATCTTGCCCATTTTGTTGTTTAATAGTTGATAGAAAGGAACGAACAACCATCCTAAAATAAGGATCATCCATCCTTGCATTTCCCAGTGTGCCATTCCCACACCGTCTTTTGCACCTGTACCGGCTAATCCTACAAGGTGCTCAGAACCGATGTTCGCTGCGAAGATAGCAGCACCGATAATGTACCAAGGTTCCCCTTTTCCGAAAAGGTAATTTTGGCTGTCGGCGCCTTTCATTTTTTCCTGATCTTTTTTTATTGCACGGTACACAGCCCATACAATAGCAATGACTCCGACGGCGAGAACCAGCCAGTCAAGCCAAATAAATTCAGTTGAATTCCAATTCATAATAGTATTATTTTAATTATTTGTGTATTGATTTTGCGGTTATCAAAAACGTATTTTATCTTGTTTGTTTTTCAAAGTGTATTAGCAACACTAATTTGAATGCAATATTACGGATAAGTGTAAAATTACACTAATAAAAGTCCATGTTTTAGAGCATGTTTCCTTCTTTTTTTTCGTTCTTCTTCGTTTTTAACATTTCTACAGGCGATGAAAGTAAAAACTTCTGTCGACTTTTGAGTATTTTTATGTGTTCGTTCGTATTAGTTATGTTGGAAAATAAAAACAGAAGGTAAAGAACGATTTTTTTTAAAATATGCTGATGATATAATTGTTAATCGGGACTTTATACATCTGGAATCTGCTGTAATGTGATTTTTATTTTTTCAGGGCATCTTGTCTACTCCTAATTATATAATGAAGGGTGGGTAATAACAAGTAAAAATGAAGGCAGGATACCTTCTTGTAAACCGACAAAATAGCCCTGACATACTTCCCGTGTGGTGAAGCATGTCAGGGCTATTGGTTTGTAAAGACTTTCAGTCTTTCTTATTTTTTCAGCATCTGGAACAGCTTGTCCAGTTTCGGCGACATGATAATCTCTGTGCGGCGGTTCTTGGCGCGACCTTCGGCTGTTTCGTTATCGGCTACCGGTATGTATTCTCCGCGTCCGCTGGGTTGTATCTGCAACGGGTTGACCTTGTATTTTTCAATCAGGATACGTGCTACGGAAGTAGCGCGGATAACGCTCAGGTCCCAGTTGTCCTTGAACTGTGCGGTATGAATCGGCTTGTTGTCCGTATGCCCTTCGATGCATACATCAATTTCGGTCTGCTTGTTCAACACTTCGGCTAACTTTCCCAAAGCCTCTTCTCCACGTTTATCCAGTTTGGCACTTCCGGACTGAAACAACAGCTTGTCGGACATGGCCACATAGACCTTGCCGTTCTGCTCGCGTACGGTCAGCTCGTCACTGCTGAAGCCGAGCAAGGCATCTTTCACACTGTTGAGCAGGCTCTGTACTGTGGCATTCTGCTGGTCAATCATACCTTGCAGTTCCTGAATGGTCTTTTCACGTTCATCCAGTTCTTTCAACTTTTCACCAAGCAGGGCGTTCAGCTTCTCCTGTTCGTTCATGTTGCTTGACAATAGCTGTTGGTAATGGCGGATGGAGTTCCCCTGCTGGTTGGTATCTTGCTGCAGACGGTCAATTTGTCCGCGCATCTTGTCCATTTCGTTGTGGCATTCGTTCAGTTGCCCTTGCAGCTTGTCTCCCCTGGACAATGCTTCTATTCGTCCGTTTTCTGCAAGGAGGAATTTTTTCTTGGTGACACACGAAGTACTGCTCATTATCAGTGCTCCGCCCAGTATGATTAAACCTATTTTCTTCATAATTTGCAAATTTTTTTGCAAAGATACGGTTGTTTGCGTGAATCGTATGTGGATAAGGTAATTTTTTGTCTTTTTATACATGAAAAACGTTTACAGTGTATGTGGACTTTTTCAGGAAATCAACCTGGGCCATTTCTTAAAAATATAGTTAAATTTACCTCGACACGTACGTGACGAGGT
>CAMFND010000050.1 GCA_945965395.1 uncultured Bacteroides sp. | reverse complement strand
AACTCACGCATACGGAAGATGAACTGACGAGCTACAATTTCATTACGGAAAGCCTTACCAATCTGTGCAATACCGAACGGTATCTTCATACGTCCTGTTTTCTGCACGTTCAGGTAGTTCACGAAAATACCCTGAGCAGTTTCCGGACGCAGGTATACCTTCATGGCACCGTCTGCAGTAGATCCCATTTCAGTGGTAAACATCAGGTTGAACTGACGAACTTCTGTCCAGTTCTTTGTACCAGAAATAGGACATACGATTTCTTCATCCAGAATAATCTGGCGAAGTTCGGCCAAGTCGTTGGCATTCATAGCCTTTGAATAACGTTCATGCAATGCATCACGTTTTGCCTGATGTTCCAGCACACGTGCATTAGTACTGCGGAACTCTTCTTCATTGAATGCTTCTCCGTATTTCTTGGCAGCCTTCGCTACCTCCTTATTAATTTTCTCGTCGTATTTAGCAATTTGATCTTCAATCAAGACATCGGCACGATAGCGCTTCTTTGAATCACGGTTGTCAATCAAAGGGTCATTGAAAGCATCTACGTGACCAGAAGCCTTCCAGATAGTAGGGTGCATGAAGATAGCAGAGTCAATACCTACGATGTTGTCGTGCAACAGCACCATGCTCTGCCACCAGTATTGTTTGATATTGTTTTTCAGTTCCACACCGTTCTGACCGTAATCATATACGGCTCCCAGCCCGTCATAAATATCACTTGACGGGAATACAAAACCATATTCTTTACAATGTGAAACAAGTTTCTTGAAAACGTCTTCTTGTGCCATTTTTCCTATTATTTTGATTTTTTCTACTTAAACGTCTACTTAATAGGGCACAAAGATACAGATTTATCAATAAAAAAGCATGATAGGTGTATTAATTTATCTTATGAGTTATTTCTTCCCCTCCGCCTCATCCAGATTTATCACAAGCCCATCGTATGTCAAGAACACATTTTCCGGCAACTGTTCCTGCACTTCCACATGCAAACCTATCTGATGGCTCATGTGAATAAAGTAGGTCTTTCCAGCTGCAATACGGGCTGTCTGCTCCAATGCTGCGGACAAAGACTGGTGTGTCCAATGGGGTTCAATACGCAGGGCATTCATCACCAGACAATCCAATCCTTTCAAGTAGTCGTATGAACGTTCAGGAAGATACAGCATATCTGTAATCCATGCCATACCTCCGATACGGAAGGCCATAATCGGAAGCTTTCCATGCATTACGCGGAAAGGAATTACTTCCACCTGATTTCCGGCTACATTAGAAACTACGAACGGTTCGCCTTCTTTAATATAATTCAAGGGGATATGAGGTACACCGGGATAAAGATTCTCCGTAAAGCAATAAGGCATGCGGTTCTTCAAACGAGTGGCAGTATAATCTTCCGCATACACCGGAATGTCACGAAACTGACAGAAAGGTCGCAAATCATCCAGACCACCCACATGGTCATAATGTTCATGGGTAATCAGCACTCCGTCTATCGCACGAAAATCATTCAGCCGAAGCATCTGTTCGCGAAAATCCGGAGCACAGTCGATAAGAATACGTACTCCGTTTACTTCTACCAGACCGGAACAGCGCAAACGGTTGTCACGCGGGTCGGAACTTGTACATACTTTACAAGTACATCCCACCTGAGGTACTCCCGTAGACGTTCCGCTTCCTAAAATTGTTATTTTCATTGTTTTACTCCAATAAAGTTCACTTCCGGATGAATGGCCACTCCAAATTTTTCTTTCACCGAACGAACGACTTCTTCTGCCAGCTTGACCACTTCACTTCCGGTAGCTCCTCCCAGATTCACCAACACCAATGCCTGCTTGTCATGTACTCCGGCATTCCCCAACCGTTTACCTTTCCATCCGCAACGGTCAATCATCCATCCTGCAGGAATTTTTACACGGTCATCACCTACCTTATAAAAAGGCATATCAGGATATTCTTTGAGCAAATCTTCAAATTGTGCAAGCGGTACAATGGGATTCATAAAGAAACTGCCGGCATTTCCAATCTTTTCCGGATCAGGAAGTTTCGCCTCACGAATACGTATAATCACACGACGAAGTTTTTCCAGTGACAATACTCCTCCCTCCTTCTCCAGCTCGGACCGGATATTTCCATAATCCAAATGAAACTCCAGCTGTTTTTTCAGGCGATAAGTGACATAAGTCACAATGTAAAGCCCTTTCAACTTCCGTTTAAATACGCTTTCACGGTACGCATATCCACACTCATCTTGCTTGAAAATACGAGTGGTTCCATCATTCACCGCTACCGTTTCGACCGACACAATCAAATCCTTGGCTTCTACTCCATAGGCTCCGATATTCTGTACTGCCGAAGCTCCTACCTCTCCAGGTATCAAAGACAGGTTCTCGGCACCATACCATCCTTGCTTGACAGTGTAGTCCACAAAGTCATCCCACACTTCACCGGCACCGACACGTATCTCTATCCACTCGTCGGTTTCACTCACCACCTGCATTCCTTTAATGCCTGAATGCAAAACGATTCCTTGATAATCGGCCACAAATAACAGATTACTTCCTCTTCCTACATGTAAAAGAGGAGTATTTTGTGCTTTCCACTCTTTCAAAAAGCAGAGCAGTTCATTCACTGATTCATATTCCACGAAACGAGCTGCCTTTACATCCATTCCGAATGTATTATAAGGAAGCAATGAGTAATTTGTATAGTCTTTCATAATGCATCAATCGCTCAAATCTTCAAACCGGATAAGTTGCCAGATGTTTTCACGCCGTTCAAAATAGAGTATATTACTAAAGCCGTTTCCAAAGCCTTTGAATTCTACTACTTTATAATCGGAATGTATATTTTCAGGCTGGCCGTAGTGTACATTGGTCATTTTACCCTTAATCATCGGAGGACGAAAAGCAAACCATTGTCCGGGCTCCAGTGTGGTTTCCAATATCTGAAATTCATCTTCGGGGTCAGCCGTTACAAAGTACAGAGGTTTATGCAAACGTTCCTGCTGGAAAAGCGAATCACGCGAAAAACGTTCATAAAAAGTATAGAAATCTTCCTTCCCATCGTGTTCATCTGTCATTTTTTCCACATTAATGGCTTCGAGGAACCAAGAGTCTTTTTTCCGTTCAAAATAATAACGCTTGATTTTTTTCTCTGTCAGAAAAAGCCAGTCCACCTGCACACTGTGCATACTGGTGTCTTTCTCCATTTCCATATCTTCCTCTTTATCGAAAAGCACCGTATAAGCCTGTTCGCGACAAAATAAAGGATCATGTTTCCACTCCTCTTTTTGAATACGTTTCACCTGCTTGCCTTTGTACAATGAAAAAGGAAATACCACGCGCGACCGCTGGAAGTTTTCATCCGAAGCGAAATTGTAGAAAAAGTCGGCAAAACTCTCGTCTGCCGAAGCGGGTATCTGTTCTTCCACCACAGTGGTATCCTGAATAGAATCAGGCAGAACTTTCATGGAATCAATTTGTTCTGTCAATGCGGCAAAAGGATCGACTTTCTTTTTTCCTCCTCCGCAAGATGCCATCAGCACCAGCAGACAGCACCCAATGATTAGTCTCTTCATCTGGTCTCCTCAAATATCGCCGCAAAAATACCTTTTTTTTCTTATCATTGTTTCAGAAACAAGAGTTTTCTTTTTTATTGAACGAAAAACTGTATTTTTCAGTTTAAATCCTTACCTTTGCAAACAAAATAATTAAAGAAGAGATATGTTAGCAAAAATAGAACAGTTGCTTCAGGAAGTAAAAGGACTCACAGCGCAGAATCCAGAAGAACTGGAAGCGTTACGAATCAAATACCTGAGCAAAAAAGGTGCCATCAATGCACTGATGGCTGACTTCCGTAATGTACCTGCTGAACAGAAAAAAGAAGTAGGTATGAAATTAAATGAGTTGAAGAACCTTGCACAGGAACGGATTGCAACCTTAAAAGAAGCATTCGATAACCAGGACAACGGAGCTGCCGAACTTGACCTGACCCGTACGGCTTACCCGGTTAATCTTGGAACAC
Source organism: uncultured Bacteroides sp. (assembly GCA_945965395.1). Lineage (GTDB taxonomy): Bacteria > Bacteroidota > Bacteroidia > Bacteroidales > Bacteroidaceae > Phocaeicola. The sequence continues at coordinate 7,956 of CAMFND010000050.1, read as the reverse complement.
GTCATCCGTTGACAATTGTCCGCAATGAAATCATCGACATTTTCAGCCGTATGGGCTTTACTATCGCCGACGGTCCGGAAGTAGAAGATGACTGGCATGTATTCTCTTCCATGAACTTTGCAGAAGACCATCCCGCACGCGACATGCAGGATACATTCTTCATTGAAAGTCACCCTGACATCATTCTTCGTACACACACTTCTTCTGTACAGAGCCGTGTGATGGAAGTTTCACAGCCTCCTATCCGTGTAATCTGTCCGGGACGTGTATATCGTAATGAAGCTATCAGCTACCGTGCACACTGTTTCTTCCATCAGGTAGAAGGTCTGTATATCGACAAGAACGTTTCATTTACAGACTTAAAACAGGTGTTGCTGCAGTTTGCACAAGAAATGTTCGGTCCGGAAACTAAAATCCGTCTTCGTCCGTCTTACTTCCCGTTCACAGAACCCAGTGCTGAAATGGATATCAGCTGTGACATCTGTGGTGGCGAAGGCTGTCCGTTCTGTAAATATACCGGATGGGTAGAAATTTTGGGATGCGGTATGGTTGACCCGGCTGTACTGGAAGCAAACGGTATCGACAGTAAAGTCTACACCGGTTATGCATTCGGTATGGGAGTGGAACGTATCACCAACCTGAAATACAAAGTTAAAGACTTGCGTATGTTCTCTGAAAATGACACACGCTTCCTTGAAGAATTTGAATCAGCTAACTGATTTATCGTAACATCATCATAAGAACACGGATTACACCGGAGGTATCGACTTCCTTAGTGTAATCCGTGTTTATCTATTCAAACCAGCCATCTCCCCTTTTCCTTTCGGCGAAATATGGAAAAAGAAAGACTTGTCACCCCGAGTTTCTGTGCCATCCTGGCTGCCAACTTCCTGCTCTATTTCGGATTTTGGCTTCTTACTCCCATCCTTCCGTTTTACTTGTCGGAAGTATTCCACACTTCACATACCGCTATTGGAGTCATTCTTTCCTGCTATACGATTTCCTCTTTATGTATCCGTCCCTTCTCCGGGTATATTCTGGATACATTTGCCCGGAAACCATTATACCTGCTGGCTTATTTCATTTTTACACTGATTTTTGCCGGCTATATGACTGCAACAGCACTGACCTTATTCATTATCTTCCGCATTGTGCACGGATTTTCGTTCGGTATGGTTACGGTAGGGGGAAACACGCTGGTTATCGACATCATGCCGTCTTCCCGACGGGGAGAAGGATTGGGTTACTACGGACTGACCAATAACATTGCCATGTCTATCGGCCCCATGTTCGGTCTGTTTCTGCACAGTGGAGGAGCTTCTTATACGACTATTTTCTCGTATGCGCTCGGTTCATGCGTAATCGGATTTATAGCAGCTTGGACCGTTCGCACACCTTATAAGGCTCCAGTGAAGCGTGCTCCTATATCGCTCGACCGCTTCATTCTGCTGAAAGGACTTCCTGCCGGATTCACCCTCCTGCTACTCTCCATTCCTTATGGAATGACTACCAACTACGTGGCCATGTATGCGCAAGAAATAGGTATTACGGCAGAAACCGGATTCTTCTTTACGCTGATGGCTGTCGGCATGGCAGTGAGTCGACTGTTCAGTGGCCGGCTTGTCGACAAAGGATTAGTCACCAAAGTAATTGCGGCAGGATTGTATCTGGTGAGTGGGTGTTACTTCGCCCTGACCGCATGCGGATGGCTGGTCAAGTGGAATTTAGAACTGACTACGGGAATTTTCTTCCTGATTTCACTGCTGTTAGGAATAGGATTTGGTACCATGTTTCCGGCTTACAATACCCTCTTTGTGAACTTAGCCCCCAACAGCCAGCGTGGCACAGCCACCAGCACCTACCTGACCTCATGGGATGTTGGTTTGGGTATAGGTATGCTTACTGGAGGATATTTGGCAGAAATAGCCACCTTCAAGATAGCCTACTTGTTCGGAGCCTCACTGACAGTAGTATCACTACTTTATTTCCACCTTAAGGCAGGGCCTCATTTTGAAAAGAACCGATTAAGATAAATCCGATTACTCTTTATACGTAAATACAAAGATATGTGACAAGCGATTGTTTACTTCCGTAAACTGTATAGAAAGAATAAAAGAGCGGAATAAATCGGCATGACGAATAAGGAATGGAGGAAGATATGAAGCAAACTGCTCTGGGGCAGCGGCCACTTTTTCCATATCAGTCACCATAATATAGGAAGCGTCACGCGATAAATTTGACACACACTCGTCAAACAAGGTATGAGAAGGAGAGGCGATTACCTTGGAGATACAAGAGTCTACCCGTTCACGACCCGATACCACAAGCAAACTGTCCGACTCAGAAACCACAGGAACTGTATGGACAGCCTGCAACATACGGTCCAGACAATCAGCCTGCTCTTCTTTCATCTGCCCGCTCAGATAGAACACTTCACTATTCAAATGAATGTCATATTCACTCCAGCTATGACAGGATTCTTTTCCTAAGAATGGAACGGAAGGTGTACGCCCATAAATTGTAATAAAGCTTGCCGGCTGAGGATGATGAATAGAAGTAAAAACAGAATCTTCACGAAGCGAATTATTGTCCTTCACCGCATCAATCACCTGTTCTATCAGTTTTTTCTGATAGCTGACCACCACCAGTCCGTCTGTAGTGTACACTGACAGATATCGCGTAGAACTGAGCGGATAAATTTCTATTTTCTTACCACGATAAGTTTCTTTTTTGGGTATGAAATCAGCACCATGCTTCCCTTTTACCGCCTCAATAAGCTGGTGTTTCCCTTCTTTTCCTATGCGGAAATAAGCTACCACATCCATGGCAGTATGAGGCCGATGAAAACTGATTACTACATGATTCATTTGATAGGAAAGCCCATGGGCTGCTGCAGAAGAATAACGGCTCAAATCACTCAAGATGTCATTCATTAAGCCCGCACGATGAAGCGTATCCAACTGGGAAGAATATGCAGCCTGTGAAAAGACATGCATAAAATTATCAATGTTATCCGTTTCAAGAATGCCCGCACAGTCTTTAGGAACAAATTCAAAAATATCCACACGGTTTTCCTTGTCGGCCATACTCAAACGGGCAAAACCATAAAAAGCAATCCCGATACAAAAAAGTACCACGGAAAGCACTACTCCCAATTTTATAACCGAACGAATTTGCATCACACTTCACCTATTTCAGGCAAAGATAGCAAAAACTTTTTAAAAAGTACAAACAAAAACGAAAGTTTTTATTGAATACTATTTACATTGTTTCAACTTTTCAGCCAATTCAGCCCGAGACACTCCTAATTCCAACGCCTTTTCGTATGCCTCTCGTGCTTCCGCCTTTCTTTTCTGCTGCAAACAAATATCTCCCTTCATCACATAGCAAGAAGCATCCCGCGGGTCAAGTTTCAAGACTTCATCCAAATCGAACAAAGCAGCCTCAGCCTGTCCGTGTTCCCACTCCATATTGGCACGCATCCGAAGTATGGATACATCACGAGGGTAGTCTGAAACCAGCAGGTTCATAGCGTCCATCGCTGACTGATGCCGTCCTTCCTTCTCATCCAGCATGATAATCCCGATACGTGCTGTCTTGTTTTTCACATCCTGCTCCAGCACCACATTGTAGTCCACACGTGCTTCTTTATATTCGCGACGCTGCATGTAAATATAGGCACGAAAAAGACGGGCTTCCAGATTTTTAGGCAAAAGGTCTATCACATTACAATAGTCCAGATAAGACTTTTGTATCAAATCTTTTTCCAGATAGAGAGCAGCCCGGTTCAATAACATGGTGGTGGAATAGGGTATGATATTCAAAGCCAGCGTGTAGGATTCAATGGCCTCATCCGTCTTTCCCATGCGCTTCTGTACCGTACCTAAATTTGAAAACAGCAGGGCATTCCGGGCATTATCCGGTTCCATTTTCAGTGCTTGCCTGAAAAGACGTTCCGCCTGCACAAGGCTGTCCTTTTTCACACAGTCCATTGCCTGCTCTACCACATCGTTATATGACTGGGCCTGCAAAGGAAAACTGAGTACCCATACACAAAGAATCCACACAATGTATTTCATTTCTTCTTTCGTTTGAATTTGCGACGAAGGTAGTATTTCTTCCTCTAACTCAGGAGGGATTACAATATTTTTTTGTAAGTTTGAACAATCATTAAACAGACAATTATCATGAAAATAGAAAAAGCCATTTTTGCCTGCGGGTGCTTCTGGGGGGTACAACACCAGATGGAGAGAGCCCAAGGAGTTGTTAGCAGCACAGTAGGATATACGGGAGGAAAAGAACAACACCCAACTTATCAGGAAGTAAAAGCACATTCTACAGGACATGCTGAAGCCGTATTAGTGGAATACGATGCGGAGCAGACCACTTACAAGGAATTATGCAAACTTTTCTTCGAGATACACGACCCGGCACAGACAGACGGACAAGGTCCTGACATAGGTCCGCAATACCGAAGTGAGATTTTCTACCTGAACGAAGCGCAGAAAGCAGAAGCAGAAGCAATCATCCAGCTGTTAAGAGAAAAAGGCTACGAGGTAAATACCCGCCTTACTCCGGCATCCGAATTCTGGCCGGCTGAAGATTATCACCAGCACTATTATGACAAGACAGGAGGAGAACCCTACTGCCACATCCGAGTCAAGAAGTTCTAAACATAAAAAGGGAGGCCTGCCATGAAGCGACCTCCCTTTCTATTTTAATAAGATATTTCGTCTTACGCCTTCTTAATATAGTCTACAATCCAGGCACCAACTTCTTTTGTTCCATATTTTGCTCCGCCTTCTACCTGAATTTCCGGAGTGCGTACATTGGCATCCAAAGAAGCGTCTACTGCATGACGGATAAGTGCACCTTCTTCCTTACAATCGAAATATTCAAACAACATGGCTACGGAAAGAATCTGTGCCAACGGATTGGCAATATTCAGTCCCTTTGCCTGTGGCCATGAACCGTGAATCGGTTCAAACACCGGTGTGCTCTCTCCTGTAGAAGCAGAAGGCAACAAGCCCATTGAACCGCTGATTACTGAACCTTCATCTGTCAAAATATCGCCGAACGTATTTTCTGTAACCATTACATCAAAGAACTTGGGTTCCTGAATCATCTTCATGGCTGCATTATCCACAAACATGTAGTCGGTAGTCACTTCCGGGTACTGAGGAGCCATCTCCTGTGCAATCTGACGCCACAAACGAGAAGAAGCCAATACATTGGCTTTATCTACTACAGTCAGGTGTTTACGACGTTTCATCGCATATTCAAAGCCGACTTTCAAGATTCGTTCAATTTCTGGACGAGTATACATGTTTGTATCGTATGCCTTGTCATTATCCTGGTATTTTTCACCGAAATACATACCGCCTGTCAGTTCACGGATACAGAGAAAATCTGCACCGTCTACTAGTTCGGCTTTCAACGGAGATTTGTGTACCAGACACTTAAAGGTCTGTACCGGACGAATATTGGCAAAAAGTCCCAGTTTTTTACGCATAGCCAGCAATCCCTGTTCCGGACGTACCTTTGCGGTCGGGTCATTGTCAAATTTCGGGTCACCTACTGCTGAGAACAGCACGGCATCGGCATCCTTACAAATCTGGTAAGTTTCTTCAGGGAACGGATTACCTACTTCATCGATAGCATGTGCTCCACAAAGTGCATATTTATAATCCACCTTGTGACCAAACTTTTCACAAACGGCTGTCATTACATCTACTCCCTGAACGGAGATTTCCGGTCCGATTCCGTCACCGGCTAATACTGCTATTTTAAAATCCATAATTGTATGCTTTTAATTTAAATCTTCTATCATGTTCAACATTTTAATTGTCGCCTTGATGGCTGCCTCTGTCTGGTCGGCATCAAATCCTCTTGTACGGAACTCCTTATCCTCATAATTCCAGGTAATAACGGTCTGCACAAAGGCATCCGTACGTCCGCCAGGAGGAATGGTCACAGCATAATTCAGCAACATCGGGAATTTTCTTCCTAATGTACCTTTATATATCTTGCGCAACGCACGTACAAAAGCATCGTACTGTCCGTCGCCGCTGGAGCTTTCCTGATAGGTCTTCCCGTTAATCTCAATGCTAAGCGTGGCCATCGGCTTCAATCCTTTGGCAAGGGTCACAAAGTAACTAAGCAGTCTTACCTTATTTTGTATGCCATCGTGCTTCAACACGTCACTGATAATATACGGCAAATCCTCGGGAGTGACCAGTTCTTTGCGGTCGCCCAGTTCAATGATTCGTTCGGTGACTTTGCGCATGGATTCTTCATCCAGTTCCAGTCCCATACTCTCCAAATTCTTGCGGATGTTGGCTTTCCCGGAATTTTTCCCTAAGGCATATTCACGCACACGACCGAAACGTTCCGGAAGCAGGTCGTTGAAGTAGAGTTTATTCTTATTGTCTCCATCGGCATGTACGCCAGCCACCTGTGTAAACACACTCTCTCCCACAATGGGCTTGTTGGCAGGAATCGTCACACCGGAATAAGATTCTACTACCCGACTGACATCATTCAAGCGACTTTCATCGATGCGCGTAATGGCATGAAAATGGTCCTTCAAGATAGCCTGCACACTGGCCAGAGGAGCATTACCAGCCCGCTCTCCCAACCCGTTGATGGTGGTATGCAATCCTTTCACCCCACTCAACACAGCTGCCAGTACATTACTTACAGCCAAATCATAGTCATTGTGCGCGTGAAAATCAAAGTGAAGGTCAGGATAACGCTTCTTCATTTTACGCATGAATTCGATGACCTGCAAGGGATTGAGAATTCCCAAGGTATCAGGAAGCATGAAACGACGAATACCGCTGTCGCGCAAACCATCTACCAAACCGAATACATAGTCCGGTGAATCCTTGATGCCATTACTCCAGTCTTCCAGATACAAATTGACTTCAAGCCCTCTTTCGTGCGCATAGTCTACCGTATCCCGTATGTCCGCCAGATGTTCCTCTAATGTCTTCTTCAACTGATAGCGGCAATGCTTTTCAGAGCCTTTCGAAAGCAAGTTGATGACCTGTCCTCCCGCATCATGAATCCAGTCGACCGACATCTTTCCGTCAACGAATCCCAGAACTTCTACCCGCTGCAGTAAACCTCTGCGTGCAGCCCAGTCACAAATCATTTTTACTGCATTGAATTCACCATCCGACACGCGGGCTGAAGCAACTTCGATTCGGTCTACCTTCAAATCCTCCAGCAACAAACGGGCTATCATCAACTTCTCGTGAGGGACAAACGATACGCCACTGGTCTGTTCTCCGTCGCGTAACGTAGTATCCATTATCTCTATTCTCGGATGATTATTCATAATCACTCTTTTTTACGGTCAGTTGCGTGCCTTTTCAAAAGCCTCTATGTTATCTTTGTTCTCTACCAAGAAGTCAATGTCATCCAGTCCGTTCATCAGACAATGCTTCTTATAGGCATTGATTTCAAACGTTTCAGACTTTCCAGTTGCTTTGTTGGTAATGGTCTGTGCCGGTAAGTTCACCTCTACTTCCGTCTGAGGGTCGGCTTCAATCGAAGCAAACAGCTCTTTCAGGAACTCTTCGCTCACCACCACCGGCAAAACAAAGTTATTCAGTTCATTATTCTTATGAATATCGGCAAAGAAGCTTGAAACTACCACCCGAAAACCATATCCGGCAATAGCCCACGCAGCGTGTTCACGGCTGGAACCGCTACCAAAGTTCTTTCCGGCCACTAAAATCTGTCCGCTGTATTTAGGATTGTTCAGCACAAAATCCTTGTTCAACGAACCATCCGGATGATAACGCCAGTCGCGAAACAAATTGTCTCCGAAGAATTTTTCATCGCGTGTAGTTGCTTTCAGGAAGCGTGCCGGGATAATCTGGTCAGTATCCACATTTTCCAACGGCAAAGGGATACAAGTACTTGTTATGATATTGAATTTCTGTTTCA
>CAMFND010000049.1 GCA_945965395.1 uncultured Bacteroides sp. | reverse complement strand
TGCTAAAAACTATATAATAAGTAAGGAAATACAGCTTAAAGCCTCGTTTGTAAATAGAAAAGTGTAAAAAACTTAAATTATGACCTTCTGGTCGTTTTTTTAAGACATATTAAATGGAGGAATGAGGTATAGTAATCAATTTATGGTATTTTTGAACAAATGAATGCTTCGTGTGTGTGCAAAATAAATTTTGGGTAACAGAATTTAGGACAGAAAACTTAGGATACAGGCAAAATAAAGCAAGGAAGGGATAGGAAGGAACTGTTTAAAATCGAGCGTATTTAATAATATGGTGACCATGGAGATATGTTTCGGTTTGTTTTGTACTTTATGTGAATGAAAAAGAAAAACGTCAAAACGTTTTTATAATAAGTAACGGTATTTCTGATTCTTATCATACCTCCTTAAATCCCAATAAATGAAGAATAAATGTAAAACACAAAAATCAAATACTTATGAATCTTTTAGAACAGTGTCAGCAGTGGAATGAACAAGACGAGTTTCAAAAAATAATAGATGCTATTGAAGCCATTCCGGCTGCCCGGCGTACTCCGGAGTTGGATAGTGAATTAGCTCGTGCCTACAATAATCTGGCAGATCCTACCGACAAACACCTTTTTCAAAAAGCCCTTGCTTTATTGAAACCCCATGAAAACTATTTTAAGGGAGACCATTGCTGGAATTTCCGCATTGCCTATGCTTATTATTATTTGGAGCAGGAAGGAAATGCTCTCCGTTATTTTCAGAAAGCTCTGGATGCCCGTCCCGGTGATGAGGATACACAGCAGATGATAGAATCGTGCCGTAGAGAGTTGTCGTTGCCCCGGTTTGACAAAACTTTTCGTGAACGCACAGAAAAAGCGTGGGCTGCTTTTGAACGGGAAGAAGCAAGACTGCGCAAGATTATGCGTGAAGATATACGTCATGAGCGTAGTGAAGAACTGATTAGCCGTTGTGAGCGTGCTCTTTCTATCGCTCTGAGTAATACTGCATTCGAACTTGGTTGTCAAAAGGACCGATATGAACTGGTGCTGAGTCCTGAAGGAGAACGAATGAAGTTGTTTCCATTGGTTTATTTCCAGCAGCATGCTCCGGCATCCATACGTAAAAACTGGGACATTATAGTAGGCCGTCAGAAAAATCCTCATTCCACAATTCGTATAGACGAATATGAAGTGAAGGGAAAAGATGTGGATGTGTGGATAGAACAGATAAAAGGCAAGCAGGTGGTGCTTACTCTTTATTGTGAGAAACTGCTTTCTCTGCTGAAAGAAAACGAAAACAAAGCTTGGTGGATGATGGCCAACCTGATGTCGCATGAGCTGGGTGAAATAGCTTATCTGTCTCTGATTCGCAGTTTCGAATTGACGGCTACACCTAAAAAGGGAATCAGCACCAAGTTGTCTGTACTTTCTGAAGCACTGAAGGCAATGGATTTGTCTGATTACAAAAATGCAGAAGAATTTCTGACTCACAATCGTATCGACTATAACTTGAATCCGGAGGAAGACGAGAATGCCGACTGGCGTCTGGATGTCTTTACAGGAGTTGCTTGTGTGCCCGCCCTCATCAACGGCTATTTAAATGCAGATTCAGTTGCTATGGACGAGCTTCATCAGGATGGTATTGTGGCCGGGTTCTTTGTTTATCCAATAATTGAAACTGTAGAAGGAGAGGAACGTACGAAACAAATGCAGCAACTCAGGAATGATTTGCAGGAGAAAATCCGGAAGCAGGCCGGCGATGATGTGGTGGCTTTCTTGGGTGGAGCTACAGGATTGTATTGTGGATATCTGGATTTTATGGCTTGGGATTTACGAAAACTATTGGAGATTGCAGCTGAAATCTTTTCACAGACTAATCTGCCGTGGGCATACTTCCATTCTTTCCGTCGCGATGTAAGTACAGTAAGAATATGGGAACATACTGTCGAAGAAGAAACTTCTCAACAAGGCATACATCCGGATACCGGTTCCCTGCTCTCGGCAGAAGATCTTCGTGCACTGGAAGCTTTTCATGAAGGAGCCACCGGCTATTTCGGAAAAATGTTCAGTTATATTGTAGATTTTGTGAGGAAAGGTGTCAAGGAAGGGCGTTTTACGGAAGAACAGGCTCGCGCTGACCTCCAGATAGCTTTGTGGTATTCATACAGCTGTATCAACCTGAACTCTTATGAATATTATTACCGTGCCATACAATGGATGCCCGATTCGGAAAAGAATGCTAAAGGATGTGCCACATGGTATTATCGTTACTCTTGTGCGCTGATGTACTGTAGCCGGCTGGAGGAGGCTTTGAAATATGCTGAACAAGGAGCAAAGGAAGAACCCGATTATCCCTGGGTATGGCTTCAGGTAGGAAAACTCCGTTATTATTTTGGTGATAAGGAAGGCGCGCTGGAAGCCGTAAAGCAGGGGCTTTCACTTGAGCCGGGCGATTATGAGTTCCTGACATTGGGGCGGGAGATAGAGCTGGGAGCCTCACTTGAACAGATGGAATTCCATTGGATAAACCCAGATGCGGACCGTGACTTGCTTAACGGACTGGATGAAGAGGCAGACGACAAGAGACGTACCATATCCTGTCTGACAGTCAATCCTGAAGGTCTGGCCCGTTTTCATCAAATATTTGCTTCTGGACTGGTTACTGATTATGTGAAGAATTCACCTTATTGTCGTTTCAACTATCAGACGCAGTATGGCAAGGTAGAAGTTGTGTTCAAGATGAATGAGGCCGGACTTTCCAAGCTACAGACTGACTGGCTGGTGATGGTGAAAGATTCATTGGATGACGGACGCTGGGTTGCACATCGTACTACTGAGAATCAGGAAGGAACACTTGAAACCGTTGTTTTAGGACTTGATTATTTCATTCTTTTAGTGTACAAGCTGAAAGATTCGGATGAAGGATATATACAGGTGTGGTTAAACAAGGATGGTACACCCGTTTCAAATGAAAGTGGAGATTGATATTCATAAAAAAATAAAAATGCAATCAACAATCTGACATGGAAAATTTTAATGTATTGGATAAATTCGACAACGATAAATTGATAGATGTGGTGAAAAACTATAAGCGTTATGGCTATGATGATGACCTTCGTGGTTATGCTATCAAATTATTGAAGGAAAGAGGTTGGAATGAGGAAGATTTGAAAAGGTTCGGTTATCTGGAAAATCCTGATTACGATGAGGCATTGATACAGTACAAGGCTTATTGCAGGAATTCGCTGATAGCTGTCAGTGTTTTGGTATTAAGTCTTTGTACACTAGTGCTTGTCTATCTGGTATTCGTTTTTATGGCATACCGGAATGTTGTCAAGTTTTATCAGGCATTAGGAAGAGAGGAAGAAGCTATATTCTCCTTTGACTTGTTTTGGCATGTTTTGTTGTTCTTCTATCAGAAAGATAAGATGAAAGAAGAATTGAAAGGAATGCGTTAAGCCTCATTACAGGTCTCAGCACAGGACTTCCTTGTTGAAAAAGCTGTTATCCCCGAGTTATTGTAACTATATTAACAAGCGAATGAGGAAAATAAAATTTTTTTATATCGTTCTTGGTATTCATGTATTATATGGAATATTAGGATTGGTAATTTTAAGTTTTATGAATGACTGGATACGATGGAATATTGGAGTTTGTACAATTGTTAAAGATGCACCTTATCAATATATAATAAGGTCGAGTTGACAGCAGAATACTGTTTCTTACCAAAACGCTGGCAGATAAGTTTGAAATAGATTTCTCAAAGTCTCTTTTCAAGCCGATATTGATCATGCAGGTATTTAGACTCTTGATTACAGCAAGCCTATGAGAGCTATAAGTTGGAAGAAATAGAAGTTACCTGTCAGTACACCGTTCATTCGAATATATATCGCGTATATCCTGTTAAAAATAAAAGTAAACCTTAAAAAACAAATGATATGAAACGAATAAGCTATTACCTGCTGCTTATAGCAACCACGCTGTGTGTATCATCACTAAATGCACAGAAAGAATACTCTATAGATTGTGTCACTGTAATCAATTTGGGAGACGGGCGTATCCTTCACAGAGATATATCTGGCAATAAACCTCTCAATGGCGAACATCGTATCATTGACGGTTATCATTCTGCTTACATTCTTGCCGGGTTCAAGGATGGTCTCTACAATGGTGATTATGAGGAATATGTATACAATAAGCTGAAAGCCAAAGGCTCATACAAAGAGGGATGGAAGAATGGAATCTTCAAGAAGTTTGATGATGAAGGCAGAGTGACAGAAGAAAAATCCTACAAGGACGGAAAACTTGATGGGGCACATCGCACATTCTATACAAACGGAAAGCTGGAAATGGAGCGTTTCTACAAAGAAGGAAAACAGGATGGGAAGGATTTGTATTATGAATTTGACGGTACTCTGCGAAGGGAACATAACTATAAGAATGGGAAACAGATTGGCAAACAATATTCATACATAAAGGGTACATTCGAACTGAAAGAAACATCCTATTACAATGAACAGGGACTGCTTGATGGTGACTTTGAGCAACTTTACTTGTTCGGTCAGCCTCGTACTATCGGCCATTACAATAATGGTCAAAAGGATGGTACCTGGATACAGATAGCAGAAAGTGGAGATACGCTTCATATAACGACTTACAATAACGGAAACGAAGAAGGGCTTCAGGTTCGTTTCGACAGAGCGACCGGCTCACGAGTAAAGGAATTTCACAAAAAGAATAACCGTTATGACGGGTTTTATAGAGAATACGACCCTGAAACTGGAGAACTTATTTATGAGGCAACCTACCAGTTCGGACGTCTTAACGGTAAAGCAAAATCATTGGTACGCGATAACCGCTTCGATTATTGGGAAATAAGTACATACGTTAATGGTCGACAGACTGGTCCTTTTGAGTCACGATATGTAAAGAACGATAAAGTAAGAGAAATAGGTTCGTATCGCAATGGTCATCGCACAGGACGATGGAAACGCTATGACATCAATGGAAAACTGGAGATGGAATGGGAAGAATAGGAATTATGGTTTAATAATCCTGTGTGCTGGAAAGCGGTTAATGATAGAGCGTATGAAAAACAGTTATATCGTTACTTATATTATTGTTGCTCCATTTCGTTATTTTGAAGTTGAATTGTATTAGAAAGGTTATATATCTGTAGAGTTTACATAAATAGGCAGTAATTTATTATTAATATGCCAAGTTAGCTGCTAAACGCAGCTTCTTGTCTAGTCATTATCAACTATAAAGTAAATAAATAAGTGTATGTACGAGATTTTTTTAGAAAAGAACATCAATAGTATCAGGCAAACAGTTGATGATGCCTTTATTGCTAAATACGCCGATTTGTCTTATCCGGAACTGACTACTCTATGGCAAGAAGTTGGACTGGGCAGCTATTGTGATGGAATGCTTAAAATCATAAATCCGTCAGATTACCAAGATGTACTAAACTCTTGTTATATTATGGACTATGACACATCGTTTCTGCCATTCATGTGTACGGCTTTCGGTGATGTCTTTGCCTATGTAAAAAATTCAAGATTGAAAAATTACATTGTTTATTTGAATGTAAGATACGGAACATATTTAATTCTTCCGGATAATCTCGTATTATTGTTGGGTAAAATAATCTTTAACAAAAGTATCTTGAAAGGTTGGTTTGATTTAGAAAATTATTCTGTAATTCAAGACGTAATGGGAACTCCGGACTATGACGAGTGTTTCGGATATTCTCCACTGCTGGCATTGGGCGGAAGTGAAAGTATTGAAAATGTCAGGATTGTCAAGACACTTCCTTATATAGATATAAGTACACAAACAATCGGCAGATTCAAAGACTCAGATAAATTTTGAGATTGAAATAAGTTGGTAACAATGC
>CAMFND010000048.1 GCA_945965395.1 uncultured Bacteroides sp. | reverse complement strand
TACGCAAGTGCTTGTTATGATATTGAATTTCTGTTTCATGACACTCATTTTTTACATTAACGTTCTTGGATCTGTTATCACACCGGTTACGGCAGCAGCAGCCGCAGTCAACGGACTTGCCAGCAAGGTACGTGAACCCGGTCCCTGGCGTCCTTCAAAGTTTCTATTACTTGTAGATACTGAATATTTTCCGGCAGGAATCTTGTCGTCGTTCATGGCCAGACAAGCGGAACATCCCGGCTGACGGATTTCAAATCCAGCTTCCTCCAACACTTTATCAAGTCCTTCCTGACGAATCTGTTCGTCTACCATCCAAGAACCCGGAACCAGCCATGCAGTGATATTATCAGCTTTCTTTCTTCCCTTCACAATAGAAGCAAACGCACGGAAGTCTTCAATACGTCCGTTGGTACAAGCTCCCAAGAACACATAATCTACTTTTTTGCCCAGCAAACTTTCACCCGGCTGGAATCCCATGTATTGCATGGATTTTTCGAAAGAGCCTTTTTCAACTTCGCTCATACCTTCCGTGATAGGAATATTCAATGTAACAGCCATACCCATACCCGGATTGGTTCCGTAAGTAATCATCGGCTGAATATCTGCAGCATCATAACGTACCTCCTTGTCAAATACGGCATCGTCGTCGCTCTTCAATGTTTTCCAGTAAGCCAAGGCCTTATCCCATTCTTCACCTTTGGGGGCATATTCACGTCCTTTGATGTATTCAAAGGTCACTTCATCCGGAGCAATCATACCTCCACGGGCACCCATTTCAATCGACAAGTTGCACAATGTGAGACGGCCTTCCATTGTCAGACTGCGAATGGCTTCACCTGCATATTCCACAAAATATCCGGTTGCACCGCTTGTGGTCATTTTCGACATCATATACAATGCTACGTCCTTTGCCGTAACACCCTTGCCCAGCTTACCGTCAATCGTGATACGCATGGTCTTGGGACGTGCCTGAAGGATACACTGTGAAGCCATTACCATTTCCACCTCACTGGTACCGATACCAAAAGCTACTGCTCCCATCGCTCCATGAGTAGAAGTATGTGAGTCACCACACACAATCGTCATACCCGGCAGCGTCAGTCCTCGTTCCGGACCTACCACATGGATAATACCGTTTTTCTTGTTCATCATTCCGAAATGCGTCAATCCGAAATCGGCCGCATTCTTTGCCAGCGCATCTACCTGTGCCTTAGATACAGGGTCTTCGATAGGTTTGTCCTGGTCATGAGTCGGCGTATTGTGGTCCGGCATACAATAGATACGTTCCGGACGGAAGCACTTCAATCCACGGGCACGCATTCCGGCAAAAGCCTGCGGACTGGTTACCTCATGACAGTACAGACGGTCGATATACAACTGGGTAGGTCCGTCTTCCACCTTCTGCACGATGTGTGCATCCCATATTTTGTCGAATAATGTATTAGCCATACGTTTCTCGTTTAATTTATTATTTTCTGAATTTATTGATACAATCGATATATGCTTCCACTGATGCGGCAATGATGTCGGTATTTGCGCCAAAGCCATAATACATCTGGCCGTCATATTCCACCTGCATGTGTACTTTACCCACATCGTCACTACCCTTGCTGATGGCCTGAATAGTGAACTCTTTCAAAGTCATCTGGCGCTTGATAATCTGTTTCACGGCCTTGATAGCGGCATCCACCGGTCCGTTACCTGTAGCAGCAGCCTCAAAGTGCTCTCCGCTGATATTCAGTCCGAGACTGGCTACCGAACGAACCCCCACACCACTTGTCACTTGCAAGTATTCCAGTTTGATATGGTGGTTCACATTACGGTCGGCTCCTGCCAATACCAAAATGTCATCGTCTGTAATATCCTTTTTCTTGTCAGCCAGTTTCAAGAAATCCTCATATACCTTATCCAGTTTTTCCTGAGTCATTTCCACTCCCAGCACATGCAGACGATGCTTCAAGGCAGCACGTCCGCTACGTGCAGTCAGCACAATGGCGTTATCATCAATACCCACATCCTTCGGGTCAATGATTTCGTAAGTCTGCACATTTTTCAGCACACCGTCCTGATGGATACCCGAAGAATGCGCAAAGGCATTACGTCCCACGATAGCCTTGTTAGGCTGTACCGGCATGTTCATCAAGCTGGACACCATGCGGCTGGTAGGATAGATTTTCTGTGTATTGATGTTGGTATCAATCTGAATGTCATGGTGACAACGTAAAATCATGGCTACCTCTTCCAACGAAGTATTTCCAGCACGTTCACCAATACCGTTAATGGTTACTTCCACCTGTCGGGCACCGTTCAACACTCCGCTGATGGTATTGGCTGTAGCCATGCCCAAATCGTTATGACAGTGAGTAGAGATAATTGCTTTGTCTATTCCGTCGACATGCTCCATCAGGTATTTGATTTTTGCACCATATTCATCAGGCAAACAATAGCCTGTGGTATCCGGAATGTTCACTACCGTAGCTCCAGCCTTAATCACAGCTTCTACTACGCGTGCCAGATATTCATTGTCCGTGCGTCCGGCATCTTCTGCGTAAAATTCCACGTCGTCAACGTAACGTCTTGCATATTTCACGGCAGCTACTGCACGTTCAATAATTTCTTCACGGGTAGAATTGAATTTATACTTGATATGCGAATCAGAAGTACCAATTCCCGTATGAATACGTTTGTGCTTGGCATATTGCAGGGCTTCTGCCGCTACATCAATATCTTTCTGCACGGCACGAGTCAGCGCACAGATAGTCGGCCAAGTCACTGCCTTTGAAATTTCAATTACGGAATTAAAATCTCCCGGACTTGAAATCGGAAAACCGGCTTCAATTACATCCACACCTAATGCTTCCAGCTGCTTTGCCACCTGAATCTTTTCTACTGTGTTCAACTGGCATCCCGGTACCTGCTCCCCGTCGCGAAGAGTCGTATCAAAAATAAATAATCTGTCACTCATAATATTATCTTTTTATTTCTTGTTATCTCAAAAAAAAGCCTTTCGCACAAGGAAGTGAGAAAGGCTTGATATAATTTCATTTTTACTATCAGTATGCGCACGACTCACTTCCCACTGGGCTTTCCAGCAGATTAATCAGACCGCATAGCAAAATATGTAAAAACAAGTTGTTCATAATCGTTCGTTTTATCTATTTCATTTTAGATGCTGCAAAGGTATACAATATTTTGAAATAAGAAAATAAAAAGAAAGTTTTTTCACTATTTAAACAACAAATTCACACAAACAAAAGCAACAGACTATAAATCTATCATTCTGTAAGCAAACGTAGTTCATGAAGACAGGCTTCTACCTCTGTCATGCTTCCCATATGCTTGCCCATATCGTCCGAAAGCTTGACACATTCGCGCCATTCCTGACCCTGACTCATCTTGCAGCGTGATAATTTCATCACAATGTTAGATGGCTGATAACCTGTATCGTTCGTCAAGTTGGTACCGATACCAAAGGAACAGCGGATTTTTCCCTGGCAATACTGATAAATCTTCAGTGCTTTCTCGAAATCCAAGGCATTACTGAAAATAATCGTTTTGGTAGTCGGGTCTATTCCTAATTCCTTATATCGGGCAATCAACCGCTCTATAAATTCGTATTCATCGCCGGAATCACAACGTACACCGTCAAACAACTTTGCCTGCTTCCGGCTGAAATTGCTGAGGAATGAATCAGATGTATAAGTATCCGACAAGGCTGTTCCCAAATCACCATCGTACACGTTTACCCAGTTCTCCAATGCCATATAGTTGGCATGCTTGTAGCCAAACTGAGCCCCGTGAAACATAAACCATTCATGAGGATGTGTACCCATAGGACGCATATCGTATTTCATGGCAAGGTGACAGTTCGATGTACCGGTACAATACTGGGCATGCTCTTTCAGATATTCCACCACCAGCTTCTGCACGTCAAAAGAGAAACGTCGGCGTGTACCAAACTCGGAGAAAGGCATCTGGTGTGCATTCGACAAGCTCACCTTATCGGCCAGTTTGTCCAGTATCGTCTGCTTGTCTGGAATGCGATTCAGGAATTGATTTTTTATTTCAGAAACAATGGCCAATAGCGGCACTTCATAAAGAGTTACCTTATATAGGTAATCAGTCACCGTCATCTGTAAGTGATGGTACTCATCCAACCATACTTCTATTTTATTCGGGTCAAACCGGAAGGAAGAAAGCCACTCCCAATACACACTGGGCAGAAAACGGCAATGGGTTGTCATGTATTCCTGCTCTTCCGATGTCAGTTTCACCATTTCCAGATTATGGATTTCGTTTTTCAAGGCTTCCAGAAATCCTTCCGTATATTCAGTCTCATCCCTATCTTTAAAAGTAAAGGTTCCAATGGCATAAGGGAATAATTTTATATAAGCGTATGAAGTAGTAAACTTATATAAATCTGTATCCAAAATTGTTTTTATCACCATGATATCTCGTTTTTCTTGTGGTAAATATAAACAAGAAAAAGGATTGTCACAACTATTAAAGTGTCAGACAATCCTTTTTTCTTATTTTAAATTCAAATTATTTCAGTTTTAAGGTCACAATACAGTCTACAGAAGGTTGCAGATTTTCTGTATGCAATACAATTCCGCCTTGTATTTTCTCCCATTTTACTTTTTCATCGGTACCGAACAAAGTAGAAGAAATGACTTTTTCCGTCACTGGCAAAGTCACAAACTGAGGCATGTGGTCCGCTAGTAAATGTACATAAAGCATATTATCCTTACGGGTAGTAGTCCCCCACGAAGCACTCATCACATTTCCCGCAGTAGTGCCATAAATGGTTTCCCCATATTTCGACATCCAGTCTCCTACCCCCTTCAAACGTTCTACAGCCACAGCCGGAAGTTCACCATTAGGCTGAGGGCCGATATTCATCAGCAGATTAGCTCCTTTACCTGCCGCACGTACCAGCAGACGCACCAAATCAGTAACCGATTTATAATTCTGGTCTTTTATTTTGTACCCCCACATGCCATTCATCGTTTCACAAGTTTCCAACGGAAGAGCACTCACTGACTGCCCAGACAATCCAGCTTTATTCTCACCGGGAAGATCACGTTCAAACATCTGAAAGTCTTCACCTGGGTAAGGTGTTTTATGATGATTGTTTCCAATCAGACAGGCAGGCTGCAATTGATGAATCAGTTTATACTGTTCTTCCAATTTCCAGTCAAACCCATCGGGCTGGTCCCACATTCCATCAAACCAGATAGCACCAATCGGACCATAGTTAGTCAGCAATTCCGTAAGCTGATGATTCATGAACTGATAATAAGTAGCCCATTCTCCATGTGAAGTACGACCGGTTCCATGTCCCGTGTTTCCCAACGGATAATAATCTTCACGTGTCCAATCCAGATGTGAGTAATATAAATGCAATCTTATTCCTTGTTTACGACATTCTTCGGCCAACTCCTTTATCACATCCCGCTTAAAAGGAGTTGCATCCACGATGTCATAGTCTGAATATTTCGTATCAAACATAGAGAATCCATCATGATGACGGGAAGTAATACAAATATATTTGGCTCCGGAAGCCTTGATAGCAGCTACCCACTCATGAGCATCAAAACGAGAAGGATAAAATCCTGATGCAGCCTTGGCATATTCATGGCAATCAATATTACCAGTATTCATATACCATTCTCCTTGTCCGAACATACTGTAGATTCCCCAATGCAGAAATATGCCAAACTTGCCATCCTGAAATTCCTTTCGAGCTTGCAGATTCTCCGGAGTTGGTGTATAGCCTGTTCCCTCTGCTTGTGCACATAATGAAGACATTCCCAATAATCCCCCTAGACAAACCGTTTTCCAACGGTGTAAGATGCGTGTTCTCATACTTATTCGATAATTAAAAAAACAATATAATTAGATTTAACCAGTTGCAAAGATACAATAAAATCCGGGTTATGGATACAAAAAAGCCCCGAAGCGTTTCTGCTTCAGGGCCTCTGTTAAGACGGCGACTACCTACTCTCCCAC
>CAMFND010000047.1 GCA_945965395.1 uncultured Bacteroides sp. | reverse complement strand
TCGGCCCGTACAAAGGCGGTATCCGTTTCCACAGTTCTGTAAACCTGGGAATTTTGAAGTTCCTGGCATTCGAACAGACCTTCAAGAACTCCCTGACCACTCTTCCGATGGGTGGTGGTAAAGGTGGATCTGACTTCTCTCCACGTGGCAAATCAAATGCAGAAGTAATGCGTTTTTGTCAGGCATTCATGCTGGAACTGTGGCGCCACATCGGTCCTGAAACTGACGTTCCAGCCGGTGATATAGGTGTAGGTGGCCGTGAAGTAGGTTACATGTTCGGTATGTACAAGAAACTGACTCGCGAATTCAGTGGTGTATTAACTGGTAAAGGCCGTGAATTTGGTGGTTCACTTATCCGCCCGGAAGCTACAGGTTACGGTAACATTTATTTCTTGCTGGAAATGCTGAAAACTCGTAACATCGACATCAAGGGTAAGACTTGCCTGGTATCCGGTTCAGGAAACGTAGCACAATATACTGTAGAAAAACTGATTCAGCTGGGTGCTAAAGTGGTTACCATGTCCGACTCTGACGGTTATATCTATGATCCGGACGGCATTGACCGTGAGAAACTGGATTACATCATGGAATTGAAAAACCTCTACCGCGGACGTATCCGTGAATATGCAGAAAAATACGGTTGCAAATATGTAGCAGGTGCTCGTCCATGGAACGAAAAAGCAGACATCGCTCTTCCTTCTGCTACACAGAATGAAATTAACGGCGACGATGCTAAAGCACTGGTAGCAAACGGTGTATTTGCTGTATCAGAAGGAGCGAACATGCCTTCTACTCCAGAAGCAATCCGCGTATTCCAGGATGCGAAGATTCTTTACGCTCCGGGGAAGGCAGCCAATGCAGGTGGTGTATCTGTATCAGGTTTGGAAATGACTCAGAACTCTATCAAGCTGAGCTGGAGCCAGGAAGAAGTAGACGAAAAGCTGAAAAGCATCATGAAGAACATCCATGAGGCTTGCGTACAGTACGGTACGGAACCCGACGGCTACATCAACTACGTGAAGGGAGCCAACGTAGCCGGCTTCATGAAAGTAGCTAACGCTATGATGGCTCAAGGAATCGTATAAAACTTAATTCTTAATTTATAAATCCGGGTGGGACTTGAACTTTCAAGTTTCACCCGTTTTTATTTTTAAAGAATGACTCCCAATAAGAAGTACCTTTATCCAACAACACCAAATCCATAATTTTTATTTTCAGGTCTTCATTATAAACCCACTTCATGTAAGTAAACAAAGAACCGCTTGAAGCATCCTGCTCATACACAATCTTAGCCTTATAAATCCAGTCACCCAAATTTCCATCGTTGTTATCTACCAGATAAATCATACTCACCTCTCCCTTCTCATCAAACTCAGCTCCCCAAAGATTTATGGCATGCCCGCCTCCTTGAATAAAAATATCCAATCCGACGGCCATTCCCTGATTCCTTGCCAATTTGATAGCGTTATTAAACTCCTCTTTCGTCATATAGCCGTTGCCATACTGCTTTACCAGTGAATTCCGACCGAACACATCAAAAAAGAAGCCTGCATTTTCCAGTTCCGGTACATCCTGAGGATACATCACCCGATGACAGATTCCCGATAAGAACCAGTTTACGCCCGATACGATATATCCCGACTTATTGCCAAAACGGTTCTTGAATCCTTGATAAATCTCACTATGCTTTGAATCCGGATAAGCCGAAGGAATCGAAAATTCCGGGTTCAGACGACGTTTGTATTCCAGATAACGTTCCATATAACTACGGTTCGCATTCAACCACCAGTGCATCAGGTTCGAAGAAGAAGCCTCCCAGCACGTTCTTCCATCTCCTGTAGGACTGGTATCTCTGGCATCCAGTTTGTTACAGTCAAACCACCCGCAATTCTGCGTCCAAGGCATACGATACACCGGAGCCTCATATTCCCACTGTTCGGAGGGATGTATACCCTCTACCCACCAGACAGGTTCTTCCGGTACCACTTCCTCCGATTTTAATTGCAAGTTCACCGTCACCTGTTTCCCGCTTTCCAAAACACTTCCGATACTTTCCGGTGCGTTATACACCAACTCCCGACTTCCTGCTACGATTTTTATCCAGCCCTCCGTCCGAAAATATTCCATCTCTCCAGGAACAACTAAAGCAACATAACAACCATCTTTTTGCATTGGGTATGTCTGTATCCAATCCGTCTCTTCCGCAGCCTGCACCGTATTTCCTGACAAGGCAAATCTACCCGATAAATACCCATGTACATACACTTGCATCTGCTGTCGTTCCTCGTCCGACAGATTCTCCCTATTCCTTATATTCACCACAACTCGACTCATGGTATGGCGAAACTCCAAATTCACTGGCGAATATCGCTGCCCTTCCGTATCGGCTACCAATAAATCAGAAGATAAAAAATCCTCCTCTGCCGACTGGTTCCGATTCACCCGATGCACATACCAGCAGACTCCCTCCCACAGCTCAATCTGAGCAGCAGAAGGCCAGACCGCATAAAAATGAGGAGTTACTTCCCAGTCTTTCCAATATAAGGAAGAAGTCCACCGATTTCCTTCGCAATGTAGCAGCGTTTTATCCTGAAGCTTATCCGGCTGCGCTTCATACACACGCAAAGCCACCTCATCCCCTACCTGAAAGTCTCCACTCCCGTCTTTCTGCATCGCCACACGCGACTGCCCTGCCACAGAGATTCTAAAATCTATATTATCCAAAGAAGACTGGTCGAAATTCTCATTCGAAGAACAAGCAACGGTACATAATAAAATAAAGAATAGCAGTAGATTACGTATAGTAAAATTCATGGTAAACAAGTTTATCTTTATCTATTACTAACAAATAGAATGATAGACTTGTTTACCATGGTATAGCTAAATTCAGCTACAAATCTTTTTACAATAATTTTACTAACTAATCATCATAATCATATTCCAAACTAAAATCATCCACCCACATAGTAGCCCCTGGAGCCCCTGTAAAATAGTCTCCATATTTGCTGGCAGAACAAACAATCAGCAAGGCTGTAGGTTTCCTATTCGTTGCTCTATACTTCAGCTCCACAGAGAAAGGAGTGTATTCATTTACATTTTCTCCACATGTCATCTCACCGTAAGCTATAATATGCGAATCGTTCTTATCAAAGTACTTTCCTGCCCCCTTGTCATCCGTCTGCACTTCCACCGCAGTTTTTTCACCACTATTAGGATTTTCCTGAAGTTCCCAATCACCTAAAGCTACCCATACGATACAAGTATCCGGCTGATTCTTTAATGAAGCATATTTATCAATAGCTTCCGTAATTAAAGCTGTCTGATATTTAAAATAACCTTTTAAACGAGTCGGATAGGAAGTAAAACTTCTTCCAAAACCTAAAACACCATTAGTGCCCTTTGTCTCCTTATATTCACCAATAAATAGATTTCCAGCAGCAAATTTTACTACAATTTTCTGAGATTTCAATACAGCAGCCAGCTTCCCTGTACTACTAGGACGAATGTCTTCTGTAGATAATGTAATATTATCTTTCTCGCTTAACGTAGTACTTCCATGGTTTCCAGTATCCCAGAATCGAGTTCCCTCCTGCGCCCATGGACAAATTACCTTCTCTTCCTGATGCCAGTCTTCAAATCCCATATTAGGTACAGACCCTGTTTCCGTGGTAGAGAAAGTTACTACATCTCCGACCTGATCGCCAGAGTAAGCGCGACATTCATAAGTAGTATTCGCCTTCAAATGAGGAACACGAGCTGTAAATTTACCCCCATTCATGGTCACGTACTTCTGATCTACACGTGTCCAGTCTTCACTTCCATCTTCACGAATGTCAAAACCACATTCGGTATCGGCCACACCAGCACCATACAACCATGCCACATTAACCCATCCATCAGCAGATTCTGTAACCACATCCTTATCACTTTTGTAAACGCGGAGAGTCCAAGTCTCATCCACAAAATCACTAAAAGTTACATGTACAGATGCCTGAGCGAAATCACGATAAAATGTCCATTGAACCTCCGGAGCTCCACTCACTCCGTCATTCAAAGCTCCTTCTGGTCCCAATTTTAAATCAGATAAAACAATATCCTTTAAATCAGCACTTTTTCGAATTGAAGCAGTAGCTAAGTGATTTTCTGTATCAAACTCCGAATTTCCAAGCTGCCCATCAATTATCATACGACGGGCTATAGGCTGATTCCCAATTATCTCCCATATATAATCCTGATAAAGAGATAAAGTAACCTCATAAGGCTGGCTTAAATCTATCTCTGTACCGGCTGTCAAAGTAGAAGAAGCTTTTTCTGTATAAGTAAAAGTTTTCAACATCACCTTTTTCGGGTTTACCGTTTCCTGCAAAGTGACCGTCACTGTACTTTCACTTTCCGAAATGACCGCACTTCCCGACTGTCCCTCAACTTCTATACCTGTAATAGAAAGAGGTACCTTAGCAAAAGGTATATCATTTTTGATGCAACAGCTTAGAGTACCAGCCAGTATTATACTAATAGCAATTCTATATAATGTATTCCACATAACTACATGCAAAAGGTTATACCAATATTAATATTAAAAAGATTAATCTTAAAATTAGCGCCACTACTATTCCTTTTTCCTACCTCTCCTGACTCATCCCGTTGTTTCTCCCAACGATACTTAAATCCGGCAACTCCAAAGGACATTTCCGCACACACATTTTTAGTAATATAAACAGCTACTCCCGGATTAATCCCCAGATGTATCTCATTCACATCTGTCTCCGTATGACTCATACTATCTCCTTCTCCATCTGAAAAGTTCGATGTCCCCCGCTTATAAGTCAAAGCTGTTTCATTAAACAATCCAAATATTCCACTTTCATCCAATCCCACATAAGAGCGATTAAAAACCCCGAAGGAATACATATCTTCCGTATAACGCATATTCCCTATATTAAAGCTCAAATCATCTCCCAAATTCAAATCTATATTACCCAAATCACCCACAATATGGCTGTAACCAAATTTAGCTCCCACCACCACATTGTCTTTCAGTGCATATCCCACAAACGGATGAATAGACTTCATTGTAAACGTAGCATCCATATCGCCCAAAATAGCGTACAACATGCTGCTATTATCACTATCCAAGTTCACGTACGAGAAGGTTAATCCTCCAATCCATTTCCCTTTAGGAACAAAACGATAGTTCAAGATTCCACGATCATAACGACCAATCGCTTTCATCTTTATCAGATTGTTCGACTCTACAGTTATTGGTGTTTTCTTAGGTTTCTCAATATACACCGTATCATGTATCACAACCGTATCACGCACTTGAGACAAACTTTTCTGCACACCTATTCCCAAGCACAGGAAAAGGAATAATATTATCTTTCTCATTCTGTTACAAATAAAAGGCTATACCTAAGCCAATAGAAAATAAGTTAATACGAAAATTTGCAGAACTGGAAGAACGATCTGCAGTATAAATCTGATCTTTTTTCTGATGTACTTTGCCAAAATCCACACCAAGAACTCCCACACTCACTTCTACAGCCGTATAGTTATTTACAAAAGCAACAATACCCGGAGAAACGCCAATACCCAAATCAGTAGAAGTGGAATAGGTTCCACTCACTTCCTGCCCTGATTTAGTCACAAGTTTTGACTGACTACCTCCAAATTTCAACTGTGTTTCTGCAAACAATGCAAATCGTTTGCTACTTCCCAAATTGATGTAATTTCGCATAATAGCCATTACTGTGTATGAATGCGTCAGTTCATACGTATCATTCAAATTAATTGAAAGATCATCTCCCAAATCAAAATTCAGGTTATCAAATTTGGTCAAGGTACGTCCATAAGAAAAACGTCCTCCCATAGCTAAGTTATCTTTCAAACCATAAACTACCAACGGACTTACTTTAAAAGAATATCCATCGGAATTGAACTTATCAATAATCAAAAACTGATAGTTTTCTTCTGTATGCTCAGAATACGATACAGAACTACCAACAATCCATTGTCCTTTAGGCACAAATACGTTATCGGCTATCTTTTTCTTTCCCTCTTGTGCCTGAACCGACCAGGTCAAGCACAAGAGACTTAAAAGGAATATAAATTTCTTCACTTATCTCAAATTTTCAGGTAATTTACTTTCTTCATATATCAACTCCAGGTCGTCAAGCCACATCACACTGCTAGTACTTCCAGAATAATAATCACCGTACTGACTTGCAGAAGCAACTATTATAATATGGGTAGGTATACGCGTTCTTCCTCCATAATTATCATAATCCAATGGAATGATAACTTCTTTCATTCCTCCATTCTCATCTAATCCTACATTGTCTGTAAATATCATCTCACCATATCCTATAGTGCCTGTATCTTTAGGATTGAACAATTTAGGTCCCTTTGTACGAACCACAACCGGCCATTGTGATCCATAATTTGCATCATCAGAAACCCAGTCTCCTACAGCAATATAGATAATACCTTTATCCTTATCACCTTTACTGATTTTATCAGTCTCTGTATAATCAACTGTACCTGGAGTATAACGAACCCATGCCCGTAAAGCCAACGGACGCGTCGCACAAGTTCTTCCCCATCCAAGTATCCCATAATAAGTATCTTCTGTACCTAAAAATTCACCTGCAAACAAATTTCCTGCTGCAAATTTTCCAAAACCCAAGAATGATACATACTGAGATTGCAATTTCAAAGATTGATTTCCAGAATGCTTCACGGAAGTATCCGGATAAGTCACGTCTACACCTAACGTAGCAGAACCTTCATTACCACTATCCCACCAATAATTAGAAGGATCCGGACTAATTCTTAATACTTTTCCGTCTCTTGACGTATACTCAAAACTATTATTATCTAAAGGGAAAACACTTTCTGTAGTCACTTCACAAATCATATTTGAAATCTTCGTATCCTCTAAAATACGATATTCGTATGTAGTTCCCGGAGTAAGTCCCTTCAATACATCTGATTTGATTGTTTGCCCAGAAAGAACAGCCGGAATGTTCTGACTCCAGGCTTCTTCTCCCTTCTTACGATACTGGAAACTATATACCGTTTCTGCTCCTGGAGTATGCCCTTCAATCACTTCTCCATAAAAGACCGTTCTATCTGCCCAAGTCTCAAAACGTGGGATTTCAACCGCCTGAACATTCATATCCGATACCACAATCTGCCAGTCAAGTTCACGTTGTTTTCCTTGTTCATCTGCCAGTACGTATCTCAATGAATACATTGTTTCTTCTTTCAGCAGTTCATTCCATGAGTTCCCCCAATCCATGACAATCTGTTTTCCCTGAGCTTCCGCAGGAATTGTCAAGGAAATTCCCTTCTGCTGTAACGCTCCAACTGACTCTTCCGATAACAAATCAATAATTCCTGAGAGTCCCAACTTTTCCAATAATGTTCCCTCTACAGAAGCTGTCGTCAAAGTTGACGAACCAGACATAATTATTTGGGGAGATACAGAAGAGTTCAAGCTAAGAAACCAAGGAGAATCTGTATTGATTTCCTCTTCTCCCGACATTACGCGAATTACCGGACGACGGTAAATGCCAATCTCTTCCTCTTGTGTATAAAGTGGAGTTTCATATACTTTCAATGAAAAAAACGCTCCACCTTCATCAGTAGGATGCTCAGGTTCCTCAGTACTAAGCGCATAGGTTAGCGTATATAAGGTAGAAGCCTTAGCCGGCTCTATCTTATTTGTCTGAGTTATTTTCTTCCCATTTTTTGTGGTAGCATTAAAGACACAAGTCAAATATTCTTTCCCTGAAGGAAGCATATAATATCCCACCGGAGACTCCGTTCCTTCTTCACTCCAATTATAATCTAAAGCACCATTGCCTGCATCAACCGACACAGTCACAGCACCTGAAGCCAAATACGTTTTCAGCTCCTCACTAAAATTCACCTTCACCAACGTATTGGCAATATTACAGTTTACCTCCACAGAAGTTGTCTGGCCATCAACCACAGAAAACGTCTCTACTCCCTCATAATATTTCTTATCCAATGAAGCTGAGACCGAATCACCCGCAACGACCCGAACCCGGTAATCTGTACCTGCTGACAAATCTATTTTCTCAGGCACAGAACTCCAGGAGGAATATTTTCGTATTAACTTATCGCCTTCATAAATACGTACCTTGCAATCATTTTTCAAGGCTTCTATCTCTTCATTTTCAAGAGATGTCCTGGATACTACCTCCACAGCTTCTCCCATCGTCACTTGCAGACTCAAAGCCCCTTCTCCTTCACCCAAATAACGATTTTCCTGCCGACAAGCACAAAGCGAAGAGATGATTCCAATTATTAAGAATACTTTTTTCATCACTTCCTAAATTTACTGTGCATTACTACTGTCAATTGTCAGAGTAGCTTCCGCCTTTTCTCCATTCACATCTTCTACAGTTAACTTAAACTGATGAACACCTGGGAACCCATCCAGCAAGCCAACAAACTGAGTCACATCAAAAACAACTTTCTGCTGACCAATCACTTCTTCCTTTATAGGTAAACCTAAATTACTTAAGTTTTCTTCAGCCTCACCGGGTTCAGCCAAATCAAAAGGATTCTGAGGAAACATTTCTGCAATTACTCCACTAAACTCAGCATTATCAGAAGTTATTTCCACAAATACATGTGCTGCCCCTTCTGGAGCCAGTAAGTCTACTACCACTTCCTGAGACAAATCCGTGACAGGCAGGCTCAAATCAAACCCTTCTCCTACAATGGAAGGAACTCCAAAATCTAAAATTTCATCTTCTTCAGGACGAACCGATCCCTCTATAGTTACCGATGTGCAAGTCGCATCCAGTTTTAAACCGTTTACAGAAGCACTTCCTCCTGTACCAGGATCCACAAACACCGCATCAATCAAATTATATGTAACTATCAGTTCTGTGCCCAACGCTACACCTGTATACGATTTGGTTACATTCTCCGCAACTCCATCCACTGTACCAGAAAAAATCACATCAACCGTATTCGTTTCTGTACAATGAAAGAACCCCGAACGAGTTTCATCCTTTCCATATTCCAGTGACTCCGAACCTATTTTAACTGTCACCTTCACATCATCGCCCAATAAAGGTTTCAGATTATCAGCATAATTGATAGTAACCTTCACATTATGCAGTGTACATGCCACTTCTCCCACATCCGTCAAGTTATCTTGCGTAATTTCAAACACTTTTGATTCTCCTTCACAATAAGGTGTATCAAAAGCCGCACCTTCCGTAACAGGAGCATGTGCCACAATCTTATATTTCCCTATTTTCAGTGTATACACTTCCGGCATCTCAGCGTACTTCCATGAACTCACAAGTTCTCCCGCTTCAGTATACACTTCCACAATATAATCATTTAATTCTGCCGCTACACGTGATTCTGTAACCAACGGGTCCGTATTAGGAGTCAACTGCAAAGAAGATAAGTTCAACTGTCCTTCCTGCTTTATTTCATAATCCACCTTTTCACTATGACAAGCTGTTGTCAATAAAACAACTGCGAACAAGCTTAACAAGAAATAAATCTGTTTCTTCATATAAGTTAGGTTTATTTTATTCATAAATTAATTTTACATCGTCAATAACCAATACGTTACCTATTGCCCGAGAATAACGATTTCCATTCCAATTATCTGCTACATAAAATGGTTCATAAGCCGGTGAATCAGCTGTTGAAGACAAAAATGAAATTGAAATATGAGTAGCTTTATATTTACTGCTCTGTTCATTATAATCCAACGCCAACTCCCCAGTTTGAACCTCATTAGAAACCATATCAGGAGTAAGTATTAACTCTTTTTCAGCTAACACGTATATCAGGTCTCCATCTCGATGTTCCAAACGAATTGTTGCGGAAGCAGACTCTGAGTTATAAGAATGGAAACGATAAGAAAAAGTCATTTTTTGAGGACGTGAAGAAAACTCATGCCCATGATGTTCCTCTCCATTTGTATAGGTACCTATAAATAAAGCACCTGCAATCGTTTTTTTACAAGACATTTTATTACCTAACAATCCTGTTGTACAAGTGCTTCCTTTTCCCCATCCGATAGAAGCTATTTCCGCAGATTTATCTCCGGAACACGGCACCGTAGGTAACCCCACTTTTGAACTTGCAGCCCAAGATGAATTCACATAAGTTGTGGCAGGATAAACAATATAGTAATAAGAGAAATCTCCAGCTCCCTCTTCGGCTGTTGTTAAAGCATTGCGGCTACTCCACCAAGGATCTGTTTCTCCTTTTGCATAAGGATAAAAAGTATACATATCCACATTACCACCTGTAACATTTATTCCTTTCCATACATATTCATCATAAAAATCCTCAAACCCCGCATTAGGCACCTGCAATTCCTCTTCCGTCGTAATATCCACAGAATTAGAATACTCCTCACCTTTTACTGCACGAAGTTTCAATGACGTTCCAGAGTCCAATCCTTTCGCTACCAAACTATAGCTTCCGCTAGATTCTGTAGTCACATCCGTCCAAACATCCCCTTGTTGTCTTTGCAATTTTATATCAGCCAAAGCAGTTTCATTATATACATGAAACACAGCTTTCTTAGCCCACACGTCTCCTGGGTTATCCACTAATATACCCATACTCACAGGAAGTTCTCCTGTTTCTTTTATATAACTTAAGTAAGAAGCAGAGACTTTAAATGGATTTATAAACTTCACTGTTTCAGGTGCCTTCAAATAAACCGTATAGACCTTCAAGCCTTCTTCTGATGGTAATTCTTCAGCACGCACAAATTCCAAATCCTGTTTTCCTTCTGCCAGTTGAAAATGTACGTTTGCCGGATTTCCATCTTTAAATGATACATTTACCTGACAGGTATTCCCGTAAAAAGGAGCCTCTACCGTAGACGCAACCACCGAGAACTCACATCCTTGTGGAGTCACAGTCAATACCAACGGAGTTTCAGAAACTTTACCATATATATCCGTAGCCTCCAGCTTGAAATCATGCTTTCCACCAGCCGGTAAATTTGCAATCAATGTGGTAAAATCTACCTGAGCCATCTGGGCACGATTTCCTTCCAAACCTTTCGTTTTCAAGCCCATCTCTGTTAAAATGGAAGCATATTCTCCAGAAGCAGCCAAATCGACTACAGCAGGCCATCCTTTTTCTGAAAGGAAGTCTGAAGTAGTAGTCAAACGACAAGATTGAATACCTGCCACCGCATTCACATAAGCTGTAACCTGTTCTTTCTGTTCTGCACCTTCAATCGGCTCAAGAGGAACATTATCTGTAAAACCATTAGCTTTAAAATAAGGTGCCGGTGCATTCAAAGCTGCATCCGACACGTCGAATCGGACTTCTTCTCCTGCGACATCCTCAGAAAAAGAAACCGTCATAGTAGCCGAACCCGCATCCACATCCAACGTCAGCGTATAGATATGGCGAGACTCTGCAGTAAACACTTTAGCCTGATAAACAGCCTCTGTTGACTGGCCGGACTTTTTCACTTTTACCTTTGCAATCAACTCTCCCGGAGAGAAATAGGCAGCCCGAGTCTCATCTTTTACATACTCCACCTCATTTCCTAATGAGGTCGCAATGACAGCAGAATAATCAGAAAAATAGTTTTTAAACTCATCAGTATAGTTAACTTTCACTTGAGCATTGCCCAAATAACAAGTAACTTCTACAGGAGTCGTTTCATTTTTCTTTATAGAAAATTCCTGATTTCCTTCAAAGTAAGGTAACTCAAACCCTTCTTTTGACACATCTCCATACCATGCTTTTACCTGATAGGTACCTACACGTAATTCAGGCATCTCTTCTTCGCGCATGTCCTTGTAAGAACTCCATCCACAAACCTGTTCTCCTAAAGAAGAAATGCTAACCGAGAAATCATTCACATCGGGCAGAATCAATGTTTCACCTTCACCAGCTTCTTCTGCGCGCGATTTTTCATTCAGACCTATCACTTCACTAGTCGCATTCAGCTTCATTGTAAAAGTACCCATTCCATTATTCTTTGCTGTATCCTCTTTAGCGCAGGACACCAAAATCAAAGATAATAAGCTGTAAATGAGTATTACTCTCTTTTTTAGATTCATTGCAGCAAACATCAAATATATCAGTTTCTTTAAACTTATACGGAACACTATTTTTCCGCGTGCAAAGTAACACCAATTCCCAAACCCTCACAAGGTCTATTTATTTTATTTTTGGCCGATTTTTAAATAAGTACAAGAGAATTGCATATCATTTTATTTGATAATTAGCGATAATCTTTCTTTCTTCCAATATGCGAACCGTCTATTTTTAAGATTATACATAATAGAACTCACATAAGCCATTAAATATATTTCACTAATTTCCATTTTTGAAAAGATATCATTCCATCAAAAGAACACAATAAACAAGAATTCATAAAGAAATAAATGAGAACAATAAATCTATAAAGTTTTTTTCATATCTTCGCAAGGCATAATAATTCTTAACTGATAATCAATAACAATGAAATTAAAGTACATTTTAGCCGGAGTTTTATTAAGCTTATCTATAAATTCTTGCATTCAAGATGAAGCTCTTAACGTAGAAGCTGCCATAGACAGTTGCACCGGAACAAACATCCAATCTACCACCATTGACCATTTAAGAAAAGAAATTGAAATCTATGTATTGGATGGAACCAATATTTCCCAGCAGGAATTAATCTTCACCCTTCCCGAAGGGGCTTCTATTCAAGCTGAAAAAGCAGAAGCTAATGATCAGCCTCCATTATACGATTTCAGCCAAAATACATTAAGAAGTTTTATTGTAACGTCCGAAGACGGAGCTACACAGACAAAATACCTCATCCGGGTAAACAAACTAGCCTTGCCCACAAGCTATTCTTTTGAAGAACTGAAAGAAGTAACTCCGTATAATGTATTTTATTTAACGAATGCATCCGGTATTATGCAGTGGGCAAGTGGAAATCCCGGATATAACTTAAGCGGAATGGCGTTAAACGAAACCCAATATCCGACAGTGCAACATCCTACCGGCTATTCAGGAAAATGTGTAAAACTTACCACCCTCAGTACCGGAAATTTTGGAAAACCAATTGGAATGCCGATTGCTGCCGGTAATTTGTTTATCGGATCATTCGATACTCAAAATGCCGTACTTGCTCCTTTGAAAGCAACCCACTTTGGATTCCCGTTTACCAAGCGTCCCTCCAAAATTACCGGCTGGTTCAAATATAAAGCAGGGGATGTCTTTACAGATAAATCCGGAAACACCGTTACCGGGAAAAAGGACAAGGGAGATATTTACGCAGTGCTTTATGAGGCTCCCAACAGCGATTTCTCATTAGACGGCAATCTTTTCCCCAATAATGGCACAGAAATAGATGAGCATATTGTCCTTTTAGCACGCATTTCAGAGCAAGAAATGATAGAAACCAATGAATGGACAAAATTTAATTTGGACTTCATACCTCAAAACGGCAAAACAATCAACGCGGAAGACTTAAAAAACGGGAAGTATAAACTTGCCGTAGTATTCTCTTCCAGCGTTATGGGAGCCTACTTTCAAGGAGCTGTAGGAAGTGAATTATGGATAGACGAAGTAGAAATTATCTGTGAAAATTAAACATTATAGAAAAAAGATATATGAAAAAGTATATAAAAACAATATTGGTCCTCCTTTTATGTGGCTTTACTCAAATTAGCCATGCACAATCATCAGAGCACAAAGGTTTAATCTGGCTAGCTTCACACGGACTTGACTATGAAGTAAAAGCAGGAGTAAATATAGGAGGAACTTCCCCCTTACCTCTACCTAAAGAAATCAGAAGTTTAGACAGCTATTCCCCGGGGCTTGCAATTACCTTGGAAGGAAATGCAACCAAATGGATTGACGAAAAACAAAAATGGGGAATAAGTGTAGGTATAAGGCTCGACAGCAAAGACATGGAAACCAAAGCCAGCGTAAAAAACTATGGTATGGAAATATTCAGTGAAACCGGAGGAAAAATAAAAGGACTTTGGACTGGAGGAGTAAAAACAAAAGTAAAAATGTCATATCTGACTGTTCCTGTTTTAGCCAATTATCGTATCAGCAGCCGTTGGAAAGTCATGGCAGGCCCTTATTTCTCATATATGATGAACGGAGAATTTTCGGGAAATGTATACGAAGGGCATTTGCGAACTCCTGACGCCAGTGGAAGCCGGGTTAATTTTGAAGGAGAAAACATGGCCGCGTATGATTTTTCAGATAATCTCCGCCATTTTCAATGGGGAATGCAGATAGGAGGAGAATGGAAAGCCTATAAGCACCTGAATGTACATGCAGATTTAACGTGGGGACTGAACGACATATTTGAAAAAGACTTTACAACAGTTTCATTTGCCATGTACCCTATCTATCTGAATATCGGATTTGGGTATGAATTCTGAAATATCCATGGCATTTATAACAGTAAAAAAGCATCCGTCAGCTTGAACACAAGACTTCGACGGATGCTTTTTTACTTTTTATTCTGTGGCAAATATACACCTTCCATTTATACTGGAGCCATACCATTTTATCGGTAACACACCTGCCACTGCAAAAATCATTGTACTAACATTTAAAAAGAAATACTCAGTTCATCTACGAATAACACACTGCCCGGTGCACCGGAAAACTTGTCACCATCCTTACTTGAAGAGCAAACAATAGCCAATTTGTATTTCTTGCTTGCATCCCATGACTTTCCGTCCTTCCATTCAAAGGCCACATTGAACGAAGTGTACTGTGCTTGCGTACCGGCATCAGCCACAGAAGCAATAGCTACAATTTTGTCCGAAGTAAGCAAGTTTGTACCGTCCAGATAATCGGTAGAGAAATTTGTCACTTCATACAACACTGCGTTGATAGCCGGAGCATCGGTTTTATCCACCTTATTCACTTCATTAGCTTTAGACGGGTCTCCCGGATATTTAGCTTCGTAATAAGTCTTGCCCGGAGTATACTTGTAAAAGCCACTGAAAGATTTAGGTTCCTTTGTACACGGCTGACCGAACTGTGTACTCTTCAAAGTATTGGATATATTCACAGAAAAAATACCATTGAACAATGATCCGGAAGTAACCTTTGGCACAGCCGGAATAAAACCGCCAAATCCAGCCTGTCCTTTCGTATCCACTGTTTCCAGACGGGCAGCATGTCCGGAGTGTGCATCCTCAACTTCAGTCACCAAATAAGGAGCTTCTTTCGAATACAAATCCGAATACATCATTTTAACCCATTTCAATCCTTCATTAGAAGTAGCCCAACCATCAACCGGTTCATAGTAATGTGTATATTCTTCTCCATCTGCATTCTTCATTTCCCACGTATCCAAGTTGCTGGCGAAACTATACTCCTTCATTTCTGCTGAAGAAACCGTATATGATTTAGCAACTCCCTTTTCAGACTGTACCTTGAGGGTCACTGTTGAAGAGAAATCAATTGCAGTTCCAGCCACGTATTCCTCATTATTATACATCACCTTGGCACCTTCCGACACCTCAAACACAGGAACCAGCTTCAATTGCTCTGCCGTAGTACCCGGCATCACATAGAAAGTCACGGTCTTATCACTAATTTCAGGCTGTACAACCACGACATCACTATCAAATGTCATTCCCAATAAATCATTCCCAGTTTTCTGCAAGCTACCAGACACATACTTATAATTGATTGTAAAGTTGGCCGACTTCATAGTAACATTCAAAGTCAACACCTTCTCATTCAGACTTCCAGAAATCGTATAGTCCACTGCTTCCCGTCCAGCCTTTTCATCCTCATCGTTATGTCCCTTTACCTCTTCAAATATTAACGAGCCATCTTCCGACTTCTGCATTTTGATACTTTCAGCCTCTATTGGTTGCGTATCGCTTCCTTTTTCCACTAACGTAGGGAAAGATATATAAGTACTTTTTAATTGTACTTTATTATAGCCCACAGCAACAAGTTCTACCCCATTTGGCCACTTCAGTTCAAATCCCTCTGCCTGGTAGTCTGAAGTAAATGAACCTCCTTCCAATGGATAAAATCCTTCTACAGTCTTCGAATAATCCGTATCATCCACTTCCTTGCTCACACGCGTTCCTTCAAACGTCACAGCGATGTTCATATCATTTCCATTATCCATGTGTTGAATCACACCGATATTCAGTTTAGCCTTTTCATCAGCTACTGTACCAGTGATAGTGATATCCAAACTACCCAGCAATTCATGCTGCTGAGTCACCTTAGTTTCCACTAGTTCCACATTTGAAGGCTCACCGTCCAACGCAATTCCATTTACAACGATATCACCTACATTCAGCGAACTTTCTCCAACCTGTATAGTGAAATCACGCAAAGACATCTCTACCTTATCGGTTCCATCTTGCTTCACAAATATCCGCTGTACCAATGGTTCAGGCGTAATGTTCACGCCGTTAAGAGAAACTGAAAGTGTTCCATCATAAGTACCGATTACAGGTGTCTGTAAATCCGTAGGAGTTCCCTCAGAACCACCTTCTGGTACAGTTTCTTTGTCGCTACATGATGTAAACGTCATCACCGCACACAATACGGCAAACAAGTAATAAAATAAACTCTTTTTCATTTCTTGATTATATTTTAAAATTCGGATGCAAAGAAAAACAATAAGATTAATCTATACAAGGTCAATTTATATTATTTTTATCCCATTTTTCATATCCATAAAATAAAAGAGAATATAAAATACCGATTTTTCATCATTTACACAGCAAATAACAAAAGAAAAATAGTCAATATTTAAGATTCCATAAATCCGGCCTATAATACTTACATACACATTAGCAGAACAAAGAATCAAAACTTAAATTGAAAGAATAAATGAATAAAAACATAGCCTTTGAATAAGACTTTTTGCCTATATTTGAAAACCTTTATAATACACCCATAAACACTAACAAAAAACAAGAATAAAATGAATCACCTGACAATCTACCGAACACTAAGCATCTTACTTTTTACAACTTTACACTTAGTAACAATTCATGCACAATTTTCCGTGAAAGGTACACTCGTCGACTCACTGACCCATGAAAGTGAACCTTATGCCACTATACGAATTACGCTCGACAAAGCACCGGAAAAGCTGGTCAGAATGAACGTGACCGATGCGAAAGGAAAATTTCAGGAGAAATTACCGCAAACCGGGAATTATACCCTGCAAATCACTTCGGTAGGAAAACGTACAGTTGTCCGTCGCTTTACCATCACCGATAACCAGCGGGTGGCCGACCTGGGCACACTTTATACTTGTGATGATGCCCAAATGCTGAAAGGCGTGGAAGTGGTAGCCCAGAAACCACTTGTAAAAGCGGAAATTGACAAAATCTCCTACAGCATAGAAGACGACCCTGACTCCAAAACCAACACCACCCTCGAAATGCTGAGAAAGGTACCGCTCGTCACCGTCGATGGAGAGGATAACATACAAGTCAACGGTTCCAGCAATTTCAAGGTACATGTAAACGGAAAGCCCAATACACTGATGAGTAACAACCCGAAGGAAGTGCTCCGCAGCCTGCCAGCCAACTCCGTCAAGTCCATTGAAGTGATAACGGAACCGGGAGCCAAATACGACGCAGAAGGTATCGGAGGTATCCTGAACATCATCACGACCGATGCCAGGATGCAGGGATACAATGTTACTCTCGGAGCCAATGCCAATAACATGGGGCTGTCGGGATATGCTTACGGAACAGTGCAGGTAGGAAAACTTACCCTCACCGGAAACTACTCGTACAATCATCAGAACCAGCCCCGCAGCTTTTCTGAAAACGAACGTGAAGATTTCACTTCGACCGACTACCGCCATCTGCTGACACAAGGTTCTTCCAAAAATACAGGGAATTTCCAGTTCGGCAACATTGAAGGAAGTTATGAGATAGACAGCCTGAACCTGATTACGTTTTCAGCCAACGTATTTGGAGGGAAATTTGACGCACACGGCGATTCGCGTACCGCCATGAGCGACAATGACTGGAAGGAACGCTACAGTTACCAGACCCTCACCCGGTCGACCAGCCAGTTTGGAAACATCGGTATCAACGCTGACTACCAGCATTCTTTTAAAAGGAAAGGAGAATACCTCACGTTGTCCTACAAGTTCAACAACTCGCCGAACAACAATGAAGCCGATACCGACTATGACGAAATGAAAGACGTACCCTTCAACCTGCTTCACCAGTATTTCGACAACGATGCGCATACGGCAGAGCATACGGCACAGATTGATTATGTCAATCCACTGAATGAAAAGCACTACATAGATGCCGGTATGAAATACATTTTCCGTGAAAACTACAGTGACAGCCGATATTTTCTGGAAAATGTCCAAGGTGAAATGGAAGCCAGTCAGGACCTTTCAAGCAAATACCAGCAGGGACAGCATATTTTGGCAGCATACGCTGATTATCAGTTGAAATGGAAGAAATTCGGAGCAAAAGCCGGTGTGCGCTACGAACATACGTTCATGGACGTGGAATATGACTATATGCCCGAACGCAATTTCAAAGCCGGATTCGATGACGTGGTTCCTACCCTGAATCTGTCTTATATGTTAGGCACAAGCGCTACCCTGCGTGCCAACTACAACATGCGAATCAACCGTCCGGGAATATGGTACCTGAATCCTTTCCGCGATACCAGCAACCCGACTTCCATCAGCTACGGTAATCCGGACCTGGATACGGAAAAAGCACATATTCTTGGAATGACCTTCAATACCTTCAGCGCCAAGTTCAGCCTGAATGCCAACCTTACTTATACGTTTACCAACAACGGCATTGAGCGCTACTCCTTCATGAACAATGGGGTACAGGAGAATACCTATGGCAATGTAGGTAAGAGCCAGCGTACACGCCTGGCCTTATGGATGAACTGGAATCCGGGCAGCACCACCCGCCTCTCACTCAATGCCAGCGGAAGCTATTCCGACTACCAAAGCAAGGAACTGAATTCAGGCAACAGCGGATTTTCCGGTGACGTGTTTGCCAACATACAGCAGACCATCCCCTGGGAACTGCGTCTCAGCCTGTACGGAGGCGGAAGCACTCCTTACATATCCCTGCAAGGAAAAGGTTCTTCCTTCTATTATTATGGCGTCAATCTGAGCCGTGCTTTCCTGAAAGACAAACGGCTGAATATTTCGCTTTTTGCCAGCAATATTTTCCAGAAATACAATTCCTATAGCAATGAGGTATGGACAGACACGTTCCGCTCATGGTCAAAAAACAGTTATCCCTCACGCAGATACGGAATCAGCATCAGCTGGAGGTTCGGTGAATTGAAAACCCAGGTGAAAAAGACACAGCGCAGTATCACAAACGACGACGTAAAGGCAGGCGGAGACAACAAGGGTGGTGGAAGCATGCAATAAATTCGCTATCTCTGACTCCCCGAAAATAGGATGCGGTTCGGCAATACTTGCGCTCAAAAGCAAGCTTTTGGCTTGGTATTGCTCTCACCTTTCGCTATCTTTGCCAAAAACAGGACAAAATGGAAAAAGAATTACCTAAAATAGACCTGCCCGAAGAATGGCTGGTAGGTACCGGCATCAGTAAGGAACTGTTAGGGCTGTACAGAAACTATCCGGTACGCCTGAAATGTGAAATTTTCGTACTTTGTACCTCCGGAGAAGTGGAAGCCTCGGTCAATCTTAACAAAATAACGGTAAAAGCCAATGATTTTATCGTACTTACTCCGGGAAGTATCTTTCAGATAAACGACATCAAGGGAGACCTGAACATCTATTTCGGAGGATTCTCTTCTCAGTTTATGGAATACAACCTTCAGTCACATTCTTTTCTGGATACGATGTACATCACACTGGGGCGCCCTGTCATCAGCCTAAAGCCGGAAGGTGCCCGAATGATGGAAGAGTACATGCAGCTGCTCATCAAGATGTATGAATTTCTTCCGGAGAAAATCAGACCGGAAATTTCTACCAATCTGTATGCCGACATACATAAAGGAATATCCATTCTTTATCGGAATAAAACAGATGAAATGCATCCGTTATCAAAGAGTGAACTGATTTGCCGCAACTTTGCCCAGCTGGTCATGCAGCATTACAACCAGACGCGAAACGTGGCATGGTATGCCGAAAAGCTACAGATTACGCATGCGCATCTTTGCACCACCGTGAAGCAGATTACGGGAAAAACCTGTGTGGACATCATTTCATCTATGGTCATCATGGATGCCAAGTCACAGTTGAAATCTTCCCAGCTTTCCATCCAGAACATTTCCGACTCACTGAACTTTGCCAATGTATCGTTCTTCGGGAAATACTTCAAACGCTATGTAGGAATGAGTCCGTTAGAATACCGGAACAACGGATAAATCACTAATAAACAAACAATTACGAATTAAAAGAGATTTTTATTCAAAATGCTTGAAAAAACGCACTTGCGTTTAAAGGAAAACGCCAAAGAGTTTTGATCAAAACGCACTTGCGTTTTAGATAAAACGTCCTTGCGTTTCAATTAAAACGCACTTACGTTTCAAAGCAAACGTCCTTGCGTTTTTAGCACCTTGAGAAAGCCCATGAAAAGATATTGTTTTTTACTCATTTTCTGCCTGATAGAACTTTCCTTACAAGCCGCTTCAAATATCCGGATTACTCCTGTTCCTTCTCTCCCCCAACTTCCGGTCAGTGCCATACACCGCATTTTTCAGGACAGCGAAGGGCTGATGTGGTATGGTACGGTGAACGGACTGTGCTGCGACGACGGATACCAGATTAGCGTCATCCGTTCCGACATCAATACCCCGGGACTGCTGAATGACAACACCATCCAGTCCATTGCAGAAGATGAAACGGGGAGAATCTGGTTTGGAACCGACCATGGAGCCTACATTCTGGATAAAACCAGCAGGCAGGTTATGCCGTTAGACACTGAGCGGCTTCAGACAAGCTTTATCTACAACATACGAAAAACTTCCGACGGGTACATGTGGATAGCCACGGGACACAGGCTCCTAAGATACAATGCCTCGGGAGAGTTGCAAAAGACTTATATGCTCTACGACCACGAAGGAAAGCCCTCATGGATGGCTGGTTTCTGTGAAAGTCGGCAAAAGCAGATTTTGATTACCATAGGAAGAGAAGGCATTTACCGCTACGACAGAAAAACAGATACTTTCCTTCTCTATGCGAATCCCCCTTCAGGGCGGAACCTGGCTTGTATTGTGCAAGATCGCACCCATAATTACTTCTGGGTAGGTACCAGTTCCGACGGTCTGCTGCTCTTCGACCCTTCCGCCCCCAAAGATTCCATCTATACCTACTCTCCGCTCCCCGTAAATCCCATGGGAGAAACAGAAGGAGACATCTTGTATCTGGAACAGGACAAACACGAAGGGATTCTCTGGATGACTACCCGAAGTTCTCTGATTGCCATGCGATACGATGAAACCCACCGCTGCTTACGCCAGACCGATTTTCGTCTTCCGGCTGAATATGGAAACATGCTGAATGAAATTTACCAGGACAAAGACGGAAATCTCTGGGTAGCTTCTTTTGACGGAAAAAGTTTCATTATTCATTTTACGGAAAACGCTCCGGAAGAATTTTCCCTTCCGGCTCTGCCACAGCGAGTCCGCTTTCAGCCGGCTATCATGGCCCTCTGCGATGCTGGAGAAAGCAAGATGTGGGTATCACAGGAACGGACAGGACTCGGACTGTACGATTTGTCCTACCACAAGGTTACTCTTTACCATGACTTCTCCACGCTGAAAACGCTTTCTCTTGGTTCTATCAAGCAAATGACCGAAGCCCGAAG
This sequence comes from uncultured Bacteroides sp., assembly GCA_945965395.1. Taxonomy (GTDB): domain Bacteria; phylum Bacteroidota; class Bacteroidia; order Bacteroidales; family Bacteroidaceae; genus Phocaeicola. The sequence goes on along the minus strand of CAMFND010000047.1, from coordinate 9,056 downwards.
GGAAGGAAATGTATGGGTGATACCTGAAGGCCGCAACCTTATCTATGAACTCGGACGGGAAGGTATGCAAATGAAACACATACGTACCCTGAGTCTTCCGGAAAAGGCCCAAAGACATTTTACCCAGACTTACGAGGACCGTAACGGCATGCTCTGGGCAGGTACAAACAACGGACTGTTTGCTTTTTCTCTACATAATAACCAATGGCGTACGGTCTGCGATACATTAGGGCAGGTAAGTGCCATCAAGGAAGACAAGCAGGGAAATCTATGGATTGGAACAGTGAATAAAGGACTTTATCAACTGCCCTCCAAGGGTGACTGCCAAAAGATTCCTTCTCCTCTCTCTATTACTTGCCTGAGTGTGCAGGAAGACAGCCTCATCTGGATGGGCACGCAGGAAGGAGGAGTATATGCCTTGAATTTGCACACAAGAGAACTGACAGACCATACCCGGCTGTGCGAACTGAACGGAAACATTGTCAACCAGCTGGAGTTTGACGTATACGGCCATCTGTGGATAGATACCAACCAGAAACTCATTGAGTATAATCCGAAAAACCATTCGTTTTCCACCTACCTTACTACCGACAATTCCATGCTGCTCCGCCGGTTCATCCCTACGGCCATCTGTAAGGGACACGACGGACGGATTTATTTCGGTGGCATACCGGGTATCTGTGCGGTAACTCCTTCCGACCGTCTGGACCAGCCCAGCAAGAACATTCCGACGTTTATCACCGGAATGTATGTCATGGGTAAACCTGTAGCAAGCGGAAATTCACTGACACTCCAGCCGGACGAATATGATCTGGACATTCATTTTTCATCTCTTGACTACCTGAATGCCCGCAAAATACGTTACGCTTATCGTCTGACCGGACTGGATAAGGAATGGAACTATACTACTGTAGGGCAACACACCGTCAGTTACAAACACCTGCCTCACGGAAACTATTTATTCGAAGTAAAGGCTACCGACGGATATGGAGTATGGAGTGAAAAAGTCACGCGACTCCACATTAAGCATCTGCCTGCTTTCTATCAGACGGGGTGGGCCATCGCCTTCTATATATTAGTGGTGACAGCCGGAATCTTTGTCGGACTTCGTTTCTACCTCCGCCGGATGAAGCTGAAAAATGAAGAACTGTATGCCGACAGCGCGGAATTGATGAAAATGCGTTCCTACCTGGATGAAAAGCCTGTTCCGCAAACTGAAGTCCGTATTTCAGAAATGGAATTTGCCAAACTGGATGAAATTCTGTTAGGAAATATCCTGAAAGCGGTAGAAGATAATCTGAGTGAAGCCGAATTCGACGTGCAGCATCTGGCTGAAAAAGTCAACATGTCACGCTCTACATTGACTCGCAAGCTCAAGGCTATTACGGGGCTTACTCCATTAGAGTACATCCGTCGCGTGAAGATGCAACATGCCTGCCGCATGTTAACAGACCCTCATACCACCGTGAACGAAGTGGCTCTGGCATTAGGCTATTACAACCGGAAATATTTTACTTCCTGTTTCAAGGAGGAATATGGAATGACCCCCAGCGAGTTTCAGAAACAGCAGGAAAAGAGGGATACATCTGAATCAAAAGAGGGGTAAAAATGAATCAGACCACCCCCTGAAGCATTTCATACCGTTCTTTGGCGCATTCTGCTCTCCGCACCTACAAAGAATCTCTTTACATTTGAACCATCGAGCTTTGTATTCAAATTTTACGAAAAACAAATTTGTTCAACATGAAAAAAGAGATTTTATTTCTTACTGCACTGGTCACTTGTTTATCTTCCTTCGGTCAGACTTTTGAAAAGACCGCTCAGGGAGGAAAGTTCCAGACAGCACAACCCACATTGAACGGGGAAGTGATTTTCTACTCCCCTTCTATTGTACGCATCGTAAAGTATCCTTCGGCTGAAATGCCTGAAAAGAAAAGTTATCCGGTCATCAAGACTCCGGAAAAGGTAGAAATTTCCTACAAACAGAATGGAAACACGGTATGCATGACCTCCGGAAAAATGACAGTGACACTCGACGTAGTTACCGGAAAGGTGACTTATACCGACCTGAAAGGGGAAACACTGTTAAAGGAAAAAGTGGAAGGTACCAATTTCATTCCGCGCAAGGACGTAAACCGTGACGCATTTACCGTCAGCCAGGCATTCAGCCTTGAACCGGAAGAAGCTATCTACGGATTAGGACAACGCCAGAGCGGAGCCATGAACCACCGCAACCAGCAAATTCACCTGTCAAACGGCAATACCAATATCTGTATCCCCTATTTTACATCTGAAAAAGGATATGGCGTGTACTGGGATAATCCAGGTATTTCTGACTTCAGCGATACGCCGTATGAAACGTCTTTCTCTTCACAGACAGGACTTTGCTCCGATTATTATTTCTTGTACGAAGACGGCACACAGGATGGCGTAATCGCCTGCATCCGTGACCTGACCGGAAAGGCTACCATGTTCCCGCTCTGGACCATGGGTTACTGGCAGTGTCGCGAACGCTACAAGAGTCCGGACGAACTATGCGGCGTACTCGACAAATACCGCAAACTTCAGATTCCGCTGGATGGTATCGTACAGGACTGGCAGTACTGGGGATGTGATTCCAACTGGAATGCCATGAAATTCGTGAATCCACGCTACATCAACAAGATGGACGACAAGGAAGCACTTCGCTACCTTCCGAATGGAGAAGACAAGAATGCACGCTATCCGAAACCTCGCTTCAAAAGCCCGGAAGAAATGGTGGAATACGTGCATAAGAACAATGCACACCTGATGATTTCCGTATGGGCCAGCTTCGGGCCATGGACCGACCAGTTCAAGGAACTGGACAAGATGGGAGCCTTGCTGAAATTTGAGACATGGCCTCCGAAATCGGGTGCACATCCTTACGACCCGTTCAACAAAGATGCCCGTGACCTGTACTGGCGTTACCTCAGCCACCTGCATAAAATGAACATCGATGCCTGGTGGACCGACTCTACAGAGCCCGACCATCTGAACCCGAAAGAAAGTGATTTCGACCTGATGACAGCCGATGGGTCTTTCCGCTCCGTACACAATGCGTTCCCGCTGGACCACAACCGGGGTATCTATGAACACCAGCGTGCCGTATCAGACGATAAACGTGTGTTCCAGATGACACGTTCCGGTTACCTGGGTCAGCAGCACTACGGTGCCCTGAGCTGGAGCGGCGACGTGGTATCAAGCTGGGATGTACTCCGTCAGCAAATTCCGGCCGGACTGAACTACACGCTTTGCGGTATCCCGTTCTGGAACACGGACTTAGGAGGTTTCTTCGGATGGGAATACAACAATGACTGCACTAACGTAGCTTATCAGGAACTGCATGTACGCTGGTTCCAGTGGGGTTGCTTCATGCCATTGATGCGTAACCACTGTTCTTCACCGATGATGAATGAAATTGACCTCTTTGGCAAAGAAGGTGACTGGGCTTACGATGCACAGAAACGTATTATCGAACTTCGCTACCGTCTCTTACCTTATATATATAGTTTAGATGGAGCCGTAGTACAGGAAGACGGTACCATGATGCGTCCGCTGGTAATGGACTTTGCCAACGACCGTAAGGCTATCCTGCTGAACGATGAATACATGTTCGGTAAAAACATCTTAGTATGTCCGGTAACCGAACCGCTTTACACCAAGAAAGCAGAAGGCAACAAGGGAATTACTACCGTGCCCGACGTAGCGAAAGCTTCTGCTCCGGTAAAAGTCTACCTGCCTAAAGGTTCTCAATGGATTGACTTCTGGACTAACGAAACTGTAGCAGGCGGTCAGGAAATCCAGCGCGAATGTCCGGTTGACATCCTGCCACTTTACATCAAAGCAGGAAGTATCCTTCCGCTTGGTCCGAAAGTACAGTACGCTACTGAAAAGAAATGGGATAACCTGGACATCTGTGTTTACCCGGGAGCCAATGGCGAATTCGTGCTTTACGAAGACGAGTTTGATAACTATAACTACGAAAAGGGTATATTCTCCACCATCAAGTTCAGCTGGGACGATGCCTCACGCACACTGACCATCAGCGACCGCAATGGTGAATTCCCGAAAATGCTGAAACGCCGCAACTTCCGTATCACGCTGATGCAGCCTGGCAAGCAGTCAGCAGAAACCGTCATGGTTAAAGCTGACAAGAAAGTAGCTTATTCAGGCAAGAAACTGGTAGTGAAACTGTAAGATTATTACCCATAAAAAACGGGATACTTCATTATTGAGGCATCCCGTTTTTTTATGTATTAAATCAATCAATCTTCCGGCAATTCTACCACACCAAGTTTTTTCTTTCCATCCATCTTGACGGATAAAGGTTTCTCAAACCGTACCCAACGCAGGTATTTGGTCTCTTCTACCACCGGCATACTGTCGAGCAAGGCCTGGTTATAGATACCGTCGTTCATATAGGCATTGATGGTGAAATATCCCACTCCGAAAGAGGTCAGATTCTGGAAGAAGTGAGTTCCCTGACTGGGGTCTACCCGGTAATTGGTCAGTCCGGCTTCCACGATGATACGGGCCGCCGAAATGTTGGGCCATTTCACCGGAATACCCAACCACGTATCACTGCTTCCCCAACGTCCGGGGCCGACCAGTATGTAGTGTTTCCCTTCATCGAGGAAACGACGGTTGAGTTTCTCAATGTCGTAAGCTATCAACTGGTTATTGGAAGCGGAATAGCCTTCTGTCTTGACATAAATCACATCCTGTATATCGTCCATTACACCATGTCCCAAAGAATTTTCACTCTTGAGCAACAAACGTTCATCGGGAATCACGCTCAGGTCTTCATCCAGTCCGGCTTTTACATCGACCATCGGACGTATCTGTAACAGATAAAAGATGCCGCTCTTTGTACGGGCATCAAAATTGACGGCAAACTCAATTTCTACCGGACGGCGCATTTCGCCCTGACCGTATTTCTGTGTCAGCTGCAAGATACGGGCCAGAGGGAACACATCGTGTTGAAGAATGTTGGCAAAGGTAATCAGCTTGCGTCCGCCAGGATAAATACCGTCGCGTATCACCATATCGTACGGATCGTAGGTGGAAGCAATGAAATTCAGGGCTCCGTCGGCTTCAGCGTCTTTCACGTGGAGCTTCAGCAGGTTAAATCCATCGTCAAGTGAGAAATTCTGTCCTAAGTTTTTTAAGTCGAGAGCATAGAAGCGGGTCTGTGTTTCACGCAGGGCGATTTCCATTTCGCTGGTCTGAAGTACCTGAGTAGGATGGTACGGACATACGCGCAAGGTCAGTCCGCCATCTACGATATATTTTCCTAATCCCAAAGCCAGACTGACGGTTCCTTCTTCGGCCAGTTCATCATTAATGGGATAATAGTTAATGGAGCGGGCTACTCCGGAAATGGCCGGATAATAGCGGTCTCCATACTGGGTACCGACTACTTCCTGCAGGATGACGGCCATTTTCTCCTGGTCAATCACGTTACTGGTAGCTTGCATGTAGGCTTTACTATCCTTATAATATACGGAAGCATACACTCCCTTGATGGCATCGCCCAGCATACGGAGCATTTCGTACTTATCGTCAAGATAGGGAATCATGTAAGTGGAATAGATTCCGGCAAAAGGTTGGTAATGCGAGTCTTCCAACAAACTGGAGGAGCGGATGGCAATCGGTGCCTTCACCGCATCGAAGAAAGCAAAGAAGTCCTCTACCAGCCGGTCGGGCAACTTGGCACGAAGGAAGGCACGGAGAATTACGTCGTCGGCCGCATCGCTCAGAGCTATCTGGTACAACTGGTTGGAGTCCATGAACTCGTCGAATATATCGGTACAGAGGACTACGGTTTTGGGAATCATGACCGACGCATTATCAAACTCATCGAACTCAGTATGGCGTTTTACCATGTTATCAATGAAGGCCAGACCGCGTCCCTTTCCTCCCAACGAACCATCACCGATACGGGCAAAATTGGAATAACGGTCGAATCGGTCGCGCTGGAACACGGCTACCACTCCCTGATTCTTCATCTTACGGTATTTTACGATGGCTTCGAAAATAATCTGTCGGTGTGCATCAATGTCCTGAAGAGATTCCCACGTAATCTGTTTCAAGAATTCGGCTACCGGGAAAATGGCACGCGAATACAGCCAGCGCGAAATATGGTTGCGGCTGATATGATAAAGGAAAGACTCGGCAGGAATGGCAAATATCACGTTCTGCAGTTCCTTCAGATTGTGGATACGGGCCACTTCTTTCATGGTATGAGGATCACGGAAAATAAAGTCACCAAAACCAAAGTTGTCTGACACCGCCTCACGAAGGTCGATATTCATCTTCTTGGAGTTCTTATCAATGAATACGGCATCCAACTCCGGTGCATAGCAGCGATTGCTTTCCTCAGCCGACTGAAGAATAAGAGGTATAAACGGATCGCGTTTGCGGACTTCACGCAGCAGGGTTACACCAGCCTGAGGGTCATTGACACCCCCGTGAGGGAAACGGGCATCAGAAATAATACCGAGCACGTTATTCTGATACTTATTATATAGTTCCGTAGCTTCCTCATAGGAACGGGCCAATACGATTTTAGGACGTCCACGCATACGAAGGGTACGCTGGTGCTCGTTCAAAGCTTCCGTAGCAAACTCCTGGCTCTGGCGGAGAACAAACTTATAGAGGTTGGGCAATACAGAGGAGTAAAAACGGATGGAATCTTCCACCAACATAATCATCTGTACGCCGACTTCCTTGATGTCATGCTCCAGGTTCATCTTGTCTTCTATCAGCTTGATGATGGATACCAGCAGGTCGGTATTTCCCAGCCAACAGAACACATACTCGAAGATACTCAGGTCTTCATGTTCCATTCGTTCCTTGATGCCATGCGAAAAAGGCGTCAATACCACCAGCGGAAGATGCGGATATTCCTTTTTAATGTCGCGGGCAATGTCGAAGGTATCGCTATTGTCAGAGCCTGGCATACAGATAACCAAGTCGAACATGGTGTTGCGCAACTGTTCCCAGGTTTCTTCTGCTGTGGAGACCTGCGTGAAACGGGGAGGATAGCGCAAACTCAGGTTCATATATTCATTGAAAATCTTTTCGTCAATGCGGCCGTCATCTTCCAGCATGAATGCGTCATAAGGATTGGCCACCAACAATACGTTGAATATACGCTTTGTCATCAGGTTGGCAAACTGTGTATCTTTGAAATACAGCTGACGGAGTTTAATTCTTAGTTTGGTGAGCATGGTATCTTCTTTTAAAGCTTATATTACAGAAACAAAATTCGGAATTTCACACGATTTTTGCAAATCTTTCTTGAGAGTTGATAAAAAACTAACAAAATTCAATCCAAGAGTCAAATTTTCGGGTAAAATTCTTTGACGATACAGGTTATTTTCTATCTTTGCATATACAAAATATTTCATTTTGTCAGACCTTAAATTATTTGATCATGGACATTAACAAAATCATGTCATCACTGGAAGCCAAGCATCCAGGTGAATCTGAGTACCTTCAGGCAGTCAGGGAAGTATTGCTTTCTATCGAAGATATTTACAATCAACACCCCGAATTTGAAAAGGCAAAAATCATTGAACGGCTGGTTGAACCGGACCGTATCTTTACATTCCGCGTGACATGGGTAGACGACAAAGGCGAAGTGCAGACAAACTTAGGTTACCGAGTACAGTTTAACAATGCCATTGGCCCGTACAAGGGCGGTATCCGTTTCCACGCTTCCGTAAACTTGTCTATCTTGAAATTCTTAGGATTTGAACAGACATTCAAGAATGCTTTGACTACCCTGCCGATGGGTGGCGGTAAAGGTGGTTCTGATTTCTCTCCACGCGGCAAGAGCAATGCAGAAATCATGCGCTTCTGCCAGGCTTTCATGCTGGAATTGTGGCGTCATTTAGGACCGGATATGGATGTTCCGGCTGGTGATATTGGTGTAGGCGGACGTGAAGTAGGTTACATGTTCGGCATGTACAAGAAACTGACCCGCGAATTTACAGGTACATTTACCGGCAAGGGACTTGAATTCGGAGGTTCACTGATTCGTCCGGAAGCTACAGGCTTCGGCGGCTTGTATTTCGTAAAACACATGCTCGACGAAAAGGGCATCGAAATCAAAGGAAAGACAGTAGCCATCTCCGGCTTCGGTAATGTAGCATGGGGAGCAGCCACCAAAGCTACTCAATTGGGAGCGAAGGTAGTTACCATCTCCGGACCGGATGGTTATATTTATGATCCGGAAGGTATCAGCGGAGAAAAGATTGACTATATGCTTGAACTGCGTGCATCGGGTAACGACATCGTGGCTCCATACGCTGAAAAATTCCCTGAAGCTACTTTCGTACCGGGACGTCGTCCTTGGGAAGTGAAAGCTGACATCGCACTGCCATGTGCTACTCAGAACGAATTGAACGGCGAGGATGCACAGAACCTGATCAAGAACCAGGTGCTCTGTGTAGGAGAAATTTCCAACATGGGATGTACACCGGAAGCTATCGACGCATTCATCGAACATAAGATGATGTATGCTCCTGGAAAGGCTGTCAATGCAGGTGGTGTAGCTACTTCCGGTCTTGAAATGAGTCAGAATGCCATGCATTTGAGCTGGACTGCCCAGGAAGTAGATGAAAAACTTCATCTGATTATGCATAACATTCATGAACAATGCGTGAAATACGGTAAGGATAGCGATGGATACATCAATTATGTGAAGGGTGCAAACATTGCCGGATTTATGAAAGTGGCTCACGCTATGATGGCTCAAGGAATAGTCTGAATATTAAGGATAATTAAAATTTAAAGCAAACATGAACAAAAGATAAATTTTATTCATATCTTTGAATGATTTAATTTTTAGCACAAAATCTCGTTTAGTTGTATTTGTATTTTGTATTGTAGCTTGCGCTATCCGCCTGTGAAGGTCTGATAGCGCATTTTTTGTATACAAACAAAATCATAGAGAAATAAAAAAGTCCCGCACAACTGCAGGACTTTCAATTCTTAAGTGGGTGACTAGTGGGACTCGAACCCACGAC
>CAMFND010000046.1 GCA_945965395.1 uncultured Bacteroides sp. | reverse complement strand
GGTAGAGCAAAGGACTGAAAATCCTTGTGTCCCCGGTTCGATTCCTGGTGGCACCACTTAAAATCCTGATTCTTTTGAGAATCAGGATTTTTTGTTTTATTCTTGCGGATAATAAGCCGCAAAATTTGCGGTTAATTATCCGCAAAACCGTATATTTGCAGAAAACAGTGATGCCTATGTATATACATGAACATAAAGAATGGCCTTCCTTTTCGTGGAACAAGGAACTTGTCGGTGAGAAACTGAACAAGGCAAACAAGGCTGTCGGTTATCTGATGGGACGCCTTAGTGTAATCGGTTTTAACGACAAGATGTCTGCCGTAGTTGAATCCATCTCTCATGACATCATTGCATCATCAGAAATTGAAGGAGTGGAATTGAACAATGAACAGGTACGTTCATCTGTAGCCCGCAAACTCGGAGTACAACTACCGAATCCGACCGAATCCTCACGATATATAGACGGAGTAGTGGAAATGGCACTTGACGCAACCATCAATTTCAACAGTCCGCTTACCCATGAAAGACTCTTCGGCTGGCACAACTGCCTGTTTCCTACCGGATGGAGCGGTCCAACGAAAATTGATGTAGCCCGATACCGCAGTGGAGATATGAAAGTTATTTCTGGAATGTTCGGTCGGGAAAAGGTACATTATGTAGCGCCTGCTCCTGAAAGAATAGACGAAGAAATGAATCGGTTTCTGGACTGGTTCAATTCAGAAGCACATAACGGTTATGTAAAATCGGCGATAGCCCATTTGTGGTTTGTCTGCATCCACCCTTTCGATGACGGAAACGGACGAATCGGACGAGCCATTGCTGATATGGCACTTTCACAGGCTGAAAACTCAAAGATGCGTTTCTTCAGTATCTCCCATCAGATAAACAAGGATAAAAAACAGTATTACGACATATTGGAGAAAACACAGAAGGGAGATTGCGAAATTACTGAATGGATCATCTGGTATCTTGACTGCCTGCTCCGTTCCGTCGAGCAATCCGATGAAACATTGTCAAAGGTTCTTAACAAGGCCATATTCTGGCAAACCCATGCCGAAACAGTCCTGTCCGAACGACAACGTGAAGTCTTGAATTTATATTTGGACGGTTATCCCGGCAAACTGACGGCTAAGAACTGGGCAAAACGTGTAAAGGTATCACCGGATACAGCAGCACGCGATATAAAAGATTTGGTAGAAAAGGGTATTCTGATACCCCAGCAGGGGCGGGTTCGTGACGTATTCTACGGAATCCGGTGCAGTGAGTCTATCCTTGTCATCCCCATGCCGGAAGATTTATAACCCGAACTAAAGAATATTAATACTATTTTTAAGTGTCATCGTTCCTTTTTAAATCTCTAACCCATTAACAAGACGATTATAAAAACACGAAATTTATTTCTCTAAACTTGAAAGGATTCATATATTTGCCACCTAACAGACAAATACAAGCAACGCCACAAAACTTAAAAGGACTTATAAATCTTAACTCTAACAAAAACCGACATCCATGAAGCATATTAATCTCCAATCCGTCATTGAAGCTTATAGAAATCTAGAATCTTCATTGTTCCAGAAATTAATGAATAGCTACGGAATCATTGTAGGAGGATTAAATGGCATTAAAGATTATGAACTTGATGGCATAGAAGGACTGATAAACAATATATTTAAACATACAGCCGACATTACGGTCACCAGCAATTACTATCTAGGCTACTCAATTCCTCAGATAGGAAAAGAATTCGACTTACTCCGTTTTGGCGCCAACTACCTAGTCAACATTGAAATAAAAACAAAAAGCTCACCAGAAAAGATACTAAAGCAACAAGTAAAAAATAAATATTATCTCAGTTTCTTGGAAAAAGAAACTCATATTTATACTTATGTATTAAATGAGAACAAATTATACAAACTCATGATAGACAAAAGCGAGCCTATTACCAGAGAAATCAACTTTCATGAGCTATGCGATGATTTATCATCACAGAAAATTATGTACCTGAATCACATTGATGAGGTATTCGAACCTTCTAATTATCTGATCTCTCCATTCAATTCTACTGACAGATTCATAAACGAAGAATATTTTCTCACTATACAGCAAGAAGAAATATGCAAAGCCATACAAAAGCAATTAGCCGATAAAACCACAAACTTCATCGCACTTACAGGAGGAGCAGGTACAGGCAAGACACTCTTAACTTATCATATCGCCAAAAAAGCAATTCAAGTTGGTCATGAAGTACTTATATTGCACTGTGCCCAACTTAATGCAGGTCATGAACTATTAAAAAATAAATACAAATGGCATATACATATGCCTAGATATGCTCCCAGTTTTTCTGATTATGATTTAGTTATCATCGATGAAGCTCAACGTATGCGACCAGAGCAGTTTAATAAATATACGGAAGAAATAGGTATATTAAATATAAAATGCATATTTTCCTACGATGAAAAGCAATATTTGAGCGACAACGAAAAAGAATATAATTTAAAAAAAAGAATTGAAGAAGAACTATCATGCACTCCATACATATTGACAAACAAAATACGAACAAACAAAGAAATTGCGTTTTTTATAAAACAACTTTTCGATTCTCAGACAAACATTCCAGGCATTACATATCCACACATTGAGCTTACATATTGTAAAGACTACTTTTCTGCAAAAATATTGCTACAAACTCTGCTAAATGAAGGATGGGAAATTCCTAGTTATACACCTGGAACACGTTCTATTTTCGATTATGAAAAATACTTTCCCAGTAACAAAATGTGTGCACATTCTGTGATAGGACAGGAATTTAACAATGTGGCTATTGTAATTGATGAGCATTTCAAATATACAAAAAACGGAAAGCTAACGGCCAGTAACCAATATTATTCACAAAGGCAAATGTTATACCAAATTATTACTCGAGCCCGAAAAAGACTTCATATCATTGTGGTCAACAATGCTTCTATGCTAGCACGATGTATAGAGATTCTTAATAAATAATGTACTAAAAACAGGCCAATCTCAAAATCGAAATTAGCCTGTTTTTTTAGTTTTATCGTCCTCCTGCCGGAAGATTTTTCAAGAAATAATCTGTCATAGACTTGCGAAGGTGATACGTGGTGCCTTCCCGCTCACTGATGGAATGTGAACGCATGGGATAGGACAACTGATAAAAGACCTTACCGTGTTTCACCAGCTCATTCACCAGCATCTCACAACTCTGGTAATGCACATTGTCGTCACCCGTACCATGAATCAGCAGCAGGTTACCCTTCAGTCCCTCTACATAAGTAATAGGAGAACCCTTACGATAACCGTCCGGATTTGCCTGCGGTGTATTCATGTAACGTTCCTGATAAATCGTGTCATACAATCGCTGGTCGGACACAAAGGCAATGGCAATACCCGTGCAGAATACATCCGGATAACGGAACATGCAGTTCAGCGTCTGGCTGCCTCCTCCGCTCCAGCCCGTGATACCGATACGGGAAGTATCAATGAATGAATACTGACGGGCCAAGTCCAGAATTCCCTGCGCCTGGTCTTGCGAAGCAAAAGTTCCTACTTCTCCATAGATACACTTTCTCCATTCCCGTCCGCGAGGAGCCGCAGCCCCACGGTTCTCGATGCTGACTACAATATATCCCTGATTAGCCAAGTACTGATGCCACAAGTCACCTCCCTGCCATACATCCTGTACCGTAGAACCTGCCGGTTCACCGTACACATCAATGATGACCGGATATTTCTTCGACGGATCAAAATTAACGGGCTTAATCATCCATGCATCCAGTTGCAGGTTTCCGGAACGGGTCTTGACAAACTCCTTCGGACTCAACTGAAGTTGCTGATACTGCGATGCAGCTTCTTCGTTATTTTCAATAACTGACACCGTTTTATGAGAAGGCAAAGCCACCATCTCTATCCGGGGAGGTGTCACAGAGTTGCTGAACGTATGTACCGCATATTTTCCGTCAGGAGATAAATCGTACCGATGCTGTCCCTGCTCATCCATCGGACTGAGGCGTTTCACTTCACCTTTTCCCAACAACTCGGCAGAATAAAGATACCGCTGGGTATAATTATCGGGTGAAGCAATGAAATAGACGAGACCTTTCTTCAAATCCATTCCCACCTGTTCGATAAAGTCGAACTCTCCTTTTGTAATGGGCTGAATATCCTTTCCGTCACGACTTACACGATAAAGATGACGCCAGCCGCTTCGTTCACTCTGCCAGGTAAAGTAAGTATTATTCTTCAACCAGGTCACCTGATCATTTGTTTCCACCCATGCGGCATCTGTCTCTGTCAGGATATTCTTCGGAGCACCGCCTCCGATGGTAGCAATCCACACCTTGTTCGTATTCTGTGGACGGTTCATCTGCTGGATAAACAAATCATTGCTTTCCGGTATAAAATCCATTCGCATGATATAATTCTGACGAGGATCACCGGGCAGATCAATCCATGTAGTCTCTCCACCGGAAGCTGCTACGTATCCCACCTTAACCGCCGAGTTCGTAGTTCCAGCTTTCGGATATGGAAAACGAAGGATTTTCGGATAAAGTGAATCGACGTTATTGATAATGTCGAACCATCCGGTACCTTCCGTATCGCTCTGCCAATAGGCTATGTACTTGCCATCGGGACTCCAGCGGAAACCGTCACGGCAAGAGAATTCTTCCTCGTACACCCAGTCGAATGTACCATTCACAATCGTATTGCTTCCGTCGCGGGTCAACTGTACAACCTTTCCGTCGGAAACATGCTCCACATAGATATTGTTTCCGCTGACATAAGCTACACGCGTACCATCGGGTGAAAACTTGGCAAACATCAGACTGCTCTCTGGCAACTGTGCTCCTAATTGCCTCAACTTGCCCGTTTCCATGTTCAACACCCAATAATCTCCGCGCGTATCATACCTCCAGACGTGCCGTGTATTGGTATACACCAAAACCTGCTTATGGGAGGTGTCAAAACTAAAACTACGGACAGACAACGTGTCGGAAGTACCCGGCTTTACGAACATGGAAGCAGGAATAAGTACCTCACGCTTGTTCTTACCGGGCGTATACGAAACGATGTCGTATCCCCCAGCCGGATTTTTCTCTTTCTTTGAATAACTGTTCCCTTCTGAAAGCCAGTTTACCCGGCTTTCGCCCTTCGTGACAATCAGACCTCCGTTCACCACTTCCTCCAGGGTTGGCACATGCTGTGCATAGGATGAAAAGGCGGTCAGACAACACAGAGCTAAAAAGATGCTTTTTGTGTTCATCTACGCATTAATTTATGGTTGATTAAAATAAACTTGTAAGATATGCCAAAAGTACAACTTTTCAACACACAAACGGGACAATCTGACATAAAAAAACGTACTTGCTCTTCTTCAAGAGACGCAAGTACGCTATTATTAAACACATGAACCTCAAATCTTCCTTTTCTGAGGCTTTTTAGAATTTCACCAAAATACGGAATACCTTACCCGGATTCGCTGCCCAGTCTTCCATGGCTTCCGATACACTTTCGGGTGACACAATGCTTGAAATCAATTTTTCTACCGGACAATTTCCTGTTTTCATATAATGTATTACAGCACGGAAATCAGCCGGCAATGCGTTTCGGGAGCCACGGATGTCCAACTCTTTCTGTACAAAATATTTCGTCTGAAATTCGACCCCGCTCTTGGCATAACCGATACAAACCACACGTCCTGTAAAGCTGACCTCATCGACCGCCATCACGTAAGTGGCCGGACTGCCTACCGCCTCGATTACCACATCGGCTCCCAGTCCGCTGGAATATTCCTGCACACGTTCATGCACATTCTCCGTGCGTGAATTGATGACATACGTAGCTCCTACCTCACGAGCCAGGGCTAACTTCTCGTCATCCAGATCGACGGCAATCACAGTAGCTCCACGCAAGGCGGCACGTACAATGGCTCCCATACCGACCATGCCACAGCCTATCACCATTACTATCTCATTGTCAATCACCTGACCGCGTGACACTGCATGAAAGCCCACACTCATCGGTTCAATCAACGCACAGTCACGTGAAGAGATACCCTCTGCCGGAATCACTTTCGACCAGGGAAGCACCGCATGTTCACACATCACGCCGTTACGCTGCACGCCCAACGTCTCATTGTGTTCGCAGGCATTTACCCGCCCGTTCCGACACGAGGCACATTTTCCACAATTCGTATAGGGATTCAGTGTCACATTCATACCCTTCTTAAAACTCTCCGGTACGCCCGGTCCTACGGCATCTATTACCGCACCTACCTCATGTCCCGGAATGACCGGCATTTTCACCATCGGATTCCGCCCCAGATAAGTATTCAGGTCAGAACCACAGAATCCTACATATTCAATCTTTACCAATATTTCCCCTGCCTTCAGTTCAGGCTTCTCAATCTCTACGACCGCCATCTTCTGGGGAGCTGCAATTTGAACCGCTTTCATTTTCTTGTTATTTTTATTTTCAGATAGACTATTTTCAATCCAATACCTTGTATCCTCTCCACCCGTAATAGGCGCAGAATAAGAAACAAACCATCGGAACTACATACGCCAGGTGATACATCTGTTCATTAACATGCATCAGATAAGCCGTAAACTGGGGCAGGCAAGCATTACCCACTATCGACATCACCAGAAAAGCAGAGCCACTTTTCGTCTGACTGCCCAAATCTTTCAATGCCAATGAAAACTGGGTAGGATACATGATGGACATGAAGAACGAAATGCCCAGCATGGCATACAGACCAATCCAGCCTCCACACACGGCAACTACGGCACAAAGCAGAATATTCACCAATGCATAGACCAGCAACATATCTTGCGGACGGAAACGAATCATCAGTCCGGTACCAATCCATCGTCCCAACAGAAAGGCCAGCATATACAAACCGAAATAGGTGGTAGCTTCCGACTCCGAAATTCCGGCATACGAACAGCAATAGACTAAAAACAGGCTGTTGATAGCTGTCTGTCCGCCATTATAAAAAAACTGTGCAATGACGCCCCACCGCAGATGCGACCGCTTCCATACACTGAAATCAATCAGTTTTTCCTTAGAAGTGCCCCGCTGCCCTTCATCTCCAATCTTAGGCAACCTGGAGAAAATAAAAATTCCCGCAATGACTAGCAGCAATACCGCCAATGCCAGATAAGGAGTTTTCATGGCATCCGTCTCAAACTGGATATAGGCTTCCCATCCGCCCGGATAATCTGCCGGAAGCGTTTCACGCGTATAGTGCGTGCCACTCAATATCAGTTTACTTAAAAACATGGCTGCAATGAAAGCTCCCAGCCCGTTAAATGACTGCGCCAGATTCAGTCGTTGAGGAGCTGTAGCCGCATCACCTAAAGCCGTTACGTACGGATTGGCTGCGGTCTCTAGAAAACACATCCCGGTAGCGATGACAAAGAAGATGCACAGATAAGCCCAATATTCCTTCAGCATGGCAGCCGGAAAGAACAACAGGCCACCTGCTGCCGCCAACACCAAACCGAAGATAATACCTGCTTTGTAGCTATACCGCTTCATGAACATGGCTATCGGAATCGGGAAAATAAAATACGCCAGCCAGTAAGCAGTTTCCGTAAAAGACGCTTCAAAGGTATTCAGCTCGCAAGTCTTCATCAACTGCCGAATCATGGTAGGCAACAGGTTACTGCTAATAGCCCACAAAAAGAAAAGGCTGAAAACCAGTGCAAGCGGTAATTTATAGCTATTATTGTTTTTCATCATTTCCCCCTTGTTTATTCTGACATATTCTTGATGTAAGGAAGCTCCGGCAGATTATGGAAACCATAGAAACTGTGGGCATTTTCTCCCAAGAAGAGTGCTTTCTCTCTTTCTGTCAGTTCATCGGATTTGCTCACAAAGTCGTACGACATACGGTAAGTAATGGCCGTAATGGTACGCGGATAATCCGACCCCCACATCAGTTTCTCAAAGCCGACCAGCTCGGCAGCCTCACGGATAGCTCTTACCGCCCCCTTAAACGGATAAAACTCGTCATTGAACAACCAGGTAATTCCTCCCGATTCAATACGTACATGAGGATGACGCGCCAACTTAATCTGTTCCTTCCACTGAGGACGGGTTACCATACCAAAATGCCCGATGGTCACCTTCAACTTCGGACACTCCTGAATTACCTCCTCCAGTTCGCCCACCTGTGTAGCTCCGTCGGCCATGTCAATGGAAAGCAGCACCCCGTTCTGCTCCATCAGATGGAACATCTGCATCATTTCCTCACAGTTTAGTTTTACACGCCCCTCTTGAAGCAGCAAGCGCTGTGCAGGAATCTTAATCCCTTTGAATCCCCGTGCAATAAGCTGACGCGCCTGATCCAGATAGCCCGGCTTACGGAACTCACACATTCCGCATACAAAGAAACGGTCGGGATAACGGGCCGCAACCTCAGCCAAATAGTCATTCTGAAAACCGTCAATAAACTCTTGTGTCACCACGGCCGCAGACACCTGCGCATAGTCCATGTTAGATAAGAACACTTCGGCACTGTTTACTCCATCGGTCATGAACGGGGGAAGCATCTGTCTCACTTCCCCCATGAACAACGACCTTCCATTCTCTAAAGTGCGGATAGGAAGTCCCTCAACCACCGTATCCTGCTTCAACCACAAATGAGAATGTGCATCGATTATTATAAACCCCATATACAAATTCCTCCTTTAAGAATTAGCCCAACTTACACGGAACTGGTCGCCGATAATTTCACGCACTTCACGCACCAAAGTTTCATCCATCGGTTCCTCTATGTAAGCCACATTCTTCTTCACATTCTGCGGATTGGCCGTACTGAACAACGTTGTAGCAATGCGCGGATTGCTCACAGCATACTGCATGGCCAGTTTTTCTATCGGATAATTCTTACTCTTACAATGCTCCATAGCCTTTCGGCAAGCCTCTACCAACGGCTGAGGAGCCGGATGCCATGACGGTACACCTCTTTCGGTCAGCAATCCCATAGACAATGGAGAGGCGCTGATTACCCCAATACCTTTCGACTCAAAATAGTCCAGAAAATCAACCAGCTTGTCATCGCACAAGCAATAATGACAGAAGTTCAGCACCGACTCTACCGTCCCTGCCGGTGAATGGTCAATCACCCATTTCAAATTCTCCAGTTGCAAGTCGGTGATACCCACATGACCTACTACCCCTTTCTCTCTTAACTCCACCAAAGCCGGCAAAGTCTCATTAACCACCTGATTCAAATCGGCAAACTCAATGTCGTGCACATTAATCAGGTCGATATAGTCCACATGCAAACGTTTCATACTTTCGTACACACTCTCCGTAGCCCGCTTTCCGGAATAATCCCAGGTATTTACCCCGTCTTTTCCATAACGTCCTACCTTCGTAGAGAGATAATACTTGTCGCGAGGAATCTCCTTCAAGGCCTTTCCTAATACCGTTTCAGCCTTATAATGTCCGTAATAAGGAGACACATCGATAAAATTCATTCCCAAATCAATGGCGGTAAACACCGCTTCCAATCCTTCTTTTTCTTTAATGTCATGGAAGACTCCCCCCAAAGAAGAAGCTCCGAAACTCAAAGAGGATACCTTCATCCCCGTCTTTCCTATTTCATGGTATTCCATAGTGATAACTTTTTAAGATTCATACAAATAAAACATACGCTCCATCAACTGCCATTTCTCGGCAGAGCTGCTTCCCTGCACACATTCCTGAAAACGTGCCACATGGTCTTCCCACTCTGCCTGTCTGGGCAACTGTGCCAGGCGTTTCATCGCGCTATCCCAGTCAAAATCAAGCGGTGCTTCCACAATCATGAACAGCTTGCAGCCTACGATATAGATTTCCATTTCCAGTATCCCCACTGAACGGATTCCTGCCCGAATCTCCGGCCAGGCTTCTTCACGACTATGTATCTTCCGGTATTCCGCTATCAGTTCCGGGTTGTTTTTCAAATCCAATGCCTGACAATACCGCTTGACGGGCATACCGTACTCTTTTACTCTATATCCTTCCATCTTACCACATTTTATTATTTCGCGATTCGCAATACGGGAGCAATCTGATTCAACGGCTGTGCAGGAAGCGTAACCGACAAGCCTTCGGCAGTGCGGACAAAATCGACTTTTCCGTATCCCAATAATTCCACCTTACGAATCTTTCCCTCATAAAGTTTACTATCTGCAGCCAGAGACTTGATGTTTACCTTTCCGTCTGCCGGCCATGCCAGCACAGTAGCATACAAATACTTCGGAGTCTGTGTGAAACGGATTTCCTTTGCCCCTGCCTGACTGTAAGAACCTTCATTGAATCCCTGAGCATTGAGCGGAATATCTTCCTCCGCAATCGGACCTTCCCCGAACACTACCCACGGACGGGTATCATAAATAGCTTCCTTGTTAATGTTCATCCATGCCCCAAATTCATTCAAGATTTTCTCTTCTTTTTCATCGAAAGTTCCATCTGCACGCAGAGGTACGCTCAGCAACAGATTTCCATTCTTGCTCACAATGTCTACCAACAGTTTAGCTACGTATGCCGCTGATTTATATTCGTTTTTCTCGTAAATAGACGTATTGTAATGCCATCCGCCAATGCAGGAGCACGACTGCCACGGCTGATCGATAATTTTATTGGGAGCACCACGTTCTACATCCCACACCAGTGCTTTTCGCTGGTTCTCATCGAGAATCTTACCAAACATCACCGCTTCCAGTCTCCCCTTGTGAGTAGCCATATTATGGTTGTAGAAATGGGCTGCAATCTTCAATCCCGCGTCACTCACCGGATAGAAAGGTGCTACTGTCACATCGAAATACAACAAATCAGGGTTATAGCGATTAATCACATCGAGTGTACGGTTATAGAAGTTTGTACAATATTCCTGGCTCGGCACACAAACTCCATTGCCCCATGCCCACTGACTGTGAATCATTCCGTTGTCCCAGCTGTTCTCACTCAATGGATGGTTCTGTGCATACAAGTCTTGCGGATCGTATCCTTCCCACCATTTTCCTTTTCCGTCTGCTTTGGTCAGTTTCCCATCGTATGGAATTCCTTTCTTCGGACCTTTCGTGTCATGACGCTGAGAAGGCTCATACCAACTCCACGCATGGTCGGCATGCAAGCTGACTCCAAAATACAATCCGTATTTTCTTGCCGCTTTTTCCCATCCGGCCAGAATATCTTTCTTCGGCCCCATATTCACTGAATTCCAGGGCTGATACTTGCTGTCCCACAAGTCCATGTTGTCATGATGATTACCCAAAGCAAAAAAGTACTGGGCACCTATTTTCTTATAAAAGGCTACCAGCTTGTCTGGATTCCAGTTTTCCGCCTTCCACAAGGGAATAATATCCTTAAAACCCACTTCCGACGGGTGTCCGTAGTGTTTTACATGATATTCATATTCACGAGTACCCTCCATATACATGGAACGAGCCATCCAGTCGCCTGAACCTTCCACACACTGCGGTCCCCAATGAGCCCATATACCAAATTTCACGTTACGGAACCATTCCGGCACTTGATAGTTTTCCAATGAACTCCATGTAGGTTCGAACTTTCCTTTCATCATCGGTTCATCCTGTTCCGATACCGGCACCTGATAAGTCTGTGCCGACAATCCGGCCATAGATAAAAATAAAGAAGCGAATATAAGTTTTGCTTTCATAAGTATTATTCTGATTGTGTTTTTACAAAAACAAATGTACGGAGAAGTTTAAACAAGGGATAGGATTAAACTGAGCGTTTATAGGTCAATATCGACAAAACAAAAGACTTTAATGAGATTCAATGTGATTATATCGATTTTTATTGACAAATATCGATTATTGAAGGAAGCACTCGGAAAAGAAAAAATAATCATGTAATTTTAGGGCGAAAAAGAATTGCTTATGAACTTGCAAGTAGAACAAATGCATCCACTCGTCCTGAATGTGGGACTGGCTATACATAATGCCGACTGGAACTGGAAAAACGTAAATAGTCCGTTTACACGCTTATATTATATCACAGAAGGTACTGCACAAATAGAATTACCCGACGGAATACATACTCTATATCCGCATCACATGTATTTTATTCCATCATTTACGGTACATACCAATATCTGCGATTCACATTTCGAGCACTACTACTTACATATTTATGAAGATCACTACTCAGAAGACGACTGGCTGGAACACTGGAAGTTCCCGTTAGAAATAGAAGCAAGTCCACTTGATTTATCTATTTTCCAACGTTTATGTGAAATTAATCCACACATGAATCTTCAGAAGTCAGACCCGACAACCTATGACAACAATCCTACACTCATGAGAAATCTACTTAGAAACAGGCAACGAGCCTTCTGTGACAAAGTAGAATCAAGAGGCATTGTGCTGCAACTATTGTCACATTTCCTAAAATATGCCCAGCCTAAAAATGAAATGGAAGACAACCGAATTGCCAAGGCTGTACGCTATATCCATAAACATATTGCAGAAGAAATTGAATTGGAAAAGCTCGCAGAAATCTCTTGCCTTTCCAAAGACCACTTTATCCGGCTTTTCAAGAAAGGAATGGGTACTACTCCGTTACAATATGTCAATCAAAAAAAGATAGAAAAAGCTCAGTTGCTTTTACTTACAGAAGAACTCGCTGTAAAGGAAATTGCATTTCGACTGGCATTTGAGGATTATTCTTATTTCAACCGGCTGTTCAAAAAAGTCACAGGTATGACTCCCCAAGAATATCGCCGGTTATACTCACACTAATCATTATAATCACATTTTCCGAAAAGACTTTTATATAACTGCCAGATTATAAACCCATACTTTCAAAGCACTTTCTACGTTTCTCTCCCATAAGCCATACGGTTCACATCCGGGAAACCTACATTTCCGGAACTTAAAACATATAGTTCCCGGCAAGAAAACATAAAAGAATGCCTGACGTTATTTCCATAGCGTACAGGCATTCTTCACAATAAATCATCTAATAATAGACTAGTTTTTCATTTGAACCTTCATCACAAATCCTCCGCGTGGCAGACAGTCCACCTCATGTACAGATTTCTTCAAAGCAGAAAGCATCTGTATATCAAACTGATTACGTCCTTTTCCATCGGCATACAGAGTGATTTCTTTGACAGGTTCCTGAATAAAGCTCAAATCCACAGCAAGCGATTTCTTCTCGTTTGTTCCGTTCAGGCCGGCAATGTACCAGCAAGCACCACTCTTCCGGGCAAGCACCACATAGCTGGAAGGATAACCGCTCAGCAATTTCGTATCGTCCCAAACGGTGGGAAGTGAAGAGATAAATGAGCGTACTTCAGCTGGTTGGGCATGGTATCCTTCGGGGCGGTCGGCCAAATGCTGCAAAGCAGATTCAAATGCAACCAGCAGAGCCAGTTCATGCCCGTTCGAAGTGATATGCGAATGCTGGGAATCCGTAAAAGTACAAGGAGTATAGTCCATCGGGCCCACTACATTACGCGTAAAAGGCAGTGTACAGTTATGCCATGCCGCACTGTCAGTCAATATCTCCTTATTATTATACCATTCTGCTCCATATACTCCTTCCACCGACATCATGTGAGGATAGGTGCGCTGCCAGCCTCGCGGAATAGGAGCTCCATGAAAGTTTACCATCAGGTGATATTTGGCAGCATCTTCCAGAATGTCCACAAAATAATTCATCGTAGATATGCTGTCCTGACTGAAAAAATCTACTTTTATCCCTTTTACTCCCATAGACTCAAGCCAGGCAAATTCTTTCTGACGCATTTCCGGCTTGTTCAAACGATACAAAGGACCGAACGCACACCACGCGGTGGAAGAATTATACCATAACAAAGGAGCAATATTCTTCTGTTTTGCATAAGCCAAGGCATCTTCTACATTGCCTCCGTTCCCCATTTCGTCCCATTCCGCATCAATCAACATGTAAGGAAGATGAAAATCTGCCGCAAAATCAATATACTTCTTTATCAGCTGATAATCTCTTGAACCGTGATTATAAGCCCAGTAAATCCAGGAAACGACTCCCGGCTTAATCCAGGAAACATCGCTCAGCCGACAAGGCTCACTGACGTCTGTCACTAAAGTGGACTCTACCACATCGGCCAGAGAACCGATAATGGCCACGCGCCAAGGCGAACACCATCTACCGGAAGCTTTGGTCGGTTCTGCCATCTCTATTTTATAGGTCGACTCATTGGCAGCATTGTTCAGCCAGGAACCACAGTTACCTTTCGCAACATTCGCTTCTGAGATAAGGGTAAAAACAGAATCTGCCACTTCAAACAATGCCGGGAATCCCCATTGTCCTGCAGTATATCCTTGCACACGACCTTTATTTTTCAAATAGAAGTCTTCATAGGCCTGATTCAACTTCTGTGTCCATCGGGTAATTCCTTCCTGAAAGACAAAAGCTGTATTTTCATCGGTCACACATATCTCTTCTGTCAGCTGAGGAAACACATAGCGAAAAGCAATACCGTCATCATACACCCGAAGTTCCAAATCCAGCGATACGTTCTGGCCGTTCTTGAAATGAAATACCTGCTGGTTTCCCTCATTCGTGCAATGACGGCGTTTACCCGTTATCATGGTATAATCCTCACGTATGGAAGTCACGGCGGAAGAAGACACATAATTAAATTCGTCTCCGGATGTACGCTGAAGTTGAATCCCCAGATTCTTTAACTGAACTACCGAAATCGAAGAATCACCTTTCTTATAAATCACACGCAATCCTTTCGCAGGATTATCCCAGCTCACTCCTATTTTCTTATTAGGAGAGTATAAACTCTCATCTGCTTTCACAGTTATACCGGAAAAGAATACACATACGAAAAGAAGGCATGCTTTCCATGAATTAGAAATTAATTGTCTGTACATAGTTGTTTATTCGTTTTAATTGGATTACAAAATTATCCGTTCTTTCAGGAAACAAATTGCATAAAACCGTTTTATACAGGACAATATCGATATATAAAGAGTACATGAACAAATTTTATCCACAAAAAGTTCTTACTATGTACGCAAAAAGTGACTTTTTGCACAGTATTGTGCCCTTTAACAAAACAGGACAATATGCAACAGAGCTTGATAAAGAGGAGATAACAATATAATTTTATATAAAACTTCCCCTAAAAGCGAGGAATCGAGGAAAAACTTTCTACTTTTGCAACTTGTAATTAAAAGAACTCATTTGCAGATGAAAATAAAGTTTTTGCCATTGATTGCAGTACTCTTTGCTGCAACATCTATAATGACATCGTGTTTGGACAATGATGTAGACCAGATTACGTATACCTCAGAAACCAGTATTACAGGATTTTCACTGAGAACATTGCACATTGACCGTATAGGAAAAGATAAGGATGGGAAAGATAGTGCGTATGTGGATACACTAGATTGCTCAGAATATCCATTCACCATCAATCAAATGACAAGAGAAATCGAGAATAAAGATTCACTCCCTTATGGTACTCACATTGACAAAGTGATAACCAGCGTGACTTACGACGCCGGTGCACTGGCCTACAGACCCAAAGGAATAGATAAAGATACGTTGTGGACTTCTACAGACTCTATCGATTTTTCAGGAGACACTCGTACCATGTCTACTGTTACCCCTATTGAATTTAAGGTATATGCTTACAGCGGTGCAATCGGACAGGCTTATAAAGTGAAAATCAACGTACACCAGCAGGTTCCAGACACTATCTCATGGAAAAAGTTTGACAATTCATTCAGTGCCGGAAATTTAAGTGAACAGAAAGCTGTATATGCTAACGGGAAAGTATATGTATTCGGGAAAAATGGCAACAATACCCAAATTGAATACTCGGATGTAGCAAATGACAATCCTACTTCATGGACTCCCGTTGCAAGTGTACCCGCAAATATAGATACTTACTCTGCTACTGTATGGACAGAAAATATTTATTTCCTGGCAGGCACAGTTAACAATAAGAAGCTCTATAAACTGGATGTAACCACCAATGAAATTACCTCCGCAGGTACAGATGTATTCGAAATTCTGATTGGTGGAAATGATGTCACAAAGGAACTCTACGCTGTTAAAGGCGGAAAGAGTGGTACATATAAAGAAAATGTATGGACAGAAGATACAAACCCGTTCACACAATTTACAGCAGGTAAGCCTTTCTTCTCCAATACAACTACTGCATCTTACAACAGCAACGTCACTACTACTGTAGCTCTTTGCTATAATCAGGGCACTACAGCCAATGATACAACAGCGTTGGTATTCAACCGCATGTCAAGTGATAGCAAATGGGAAACAAGAATGCAGAATCTTCCACTGCCGAACCTGAAAAACGTCACCATGATTTACTACGACGGAAAGCTGTATGCTTTCGGTGGGGAAAGTGTAAAACCGGAAGTGAAACCTTTCAGCCAGTTCTATTGCTCTATCGACAACGGACTTTGCTGGAGACCTGTGACTGAATGTATGGCCTTCCCGGCAGAATTCAGTGAACTTTATACCGCACATAACAAAAATTACTCATGTGCCGTAACTCCGAAACTGGAGGACGGAACATCCAGAGGTAACTTTATCTGGATTGTGTGGGGAGATGGAAGCATCTGCAGAGGACGCATCAACCGATTGGGATTTACTCCTAAATGGTAATCTAAGAACCCTGAAAAACAACAAGCCATGCTATATAAAGACCAAATAGACAAGAACCGGATACCGGCACACATTGCCATCATTATGGATGGTAACGGACGCTGGGCCAAACAGCAGGGACACGCCCGTACTTTCGGACACCAGGCTGGCGCTGAGACCGTACATGTCATTGCGGAAGAAGCCGCACGGTTAGGCGTGAAATATCTGACTCTTTATACATTCTCTACAGAAAACTGGAATCGTCCGGTAGACGAAGTAGCCGCTTTGATGAGTTTGCTTATGGACTCCATTGAAGAAGAAACCTTCATGAAGAACAACATCAGCTTCCGCATCATCGGTGAAACAGAAAAATTGCCGGAAAACGTACTTGCACGACTGAACAAGTGTATCGAACGTACATCAAAGAACACGGGAATGTGTCTGACATTAGCATTAAGCTATTCTTCTAAATGGGAAATCACGGAGGCTGTCAAAAAAATTGCCCGCAAAGTGAAGGAAGGAAACCTTTCTCCCGAAGAAATTACAGACCAGACCATCGACCGATGCCTGGCCACTCATTATATGCCCGACCCGGACTTGTTAATCAGAACAGGCGGTGAAATCCGTCTGAGCAACTACCTGCTCTGGCAGTGCGCCTACGCGGAACTGTATTTCTGTGACACTTTCTGGCCGGACTTCAAGGCCGAAGAATTATGTAAGGCTATTTGTGACTTTCAAAAAAGAGAACGCCGATTCGGCAAAACCAGTGAACAAATTTAACAAAGAACAATGCAAAACCGTTTTTCACTTCTTCTATTGATTGCTGCATGTCTTTCATCTGCTCCAATGGGGGGATATGCACAGGACAATAATACAACTGAACAAAGCGATAAGCCAGTTATCCTTTACAACGGAACACCTAAAAAATATGAAATCGCCGACATCAAGGTCAGCGGAGTAAAGAACTATGAGGATTATGTCCTGATAGGTATTTCCGGCTTGGCTGTCGGACAAACTATTACCGTACCGGGAGATGACATCACTTCGGCCGTAAAAAGATACTGGCGTCATGGCTTGTTCTCTGACGTGAAAATCACCGCGGATAAGATTGTAGACAATAAAATCTACCTGTCTATCCAGCTGACACAGCGTCCGCGTATTACCGACATCGTGATTCACGGTGTGAAAAAGAGTGAACGTGAGGATTTGCAGGCTAAACTGGGTATGGCAAAAGGTACACAGGTTACACCGAACTTGATTGACCGTGCCAAGATTTTGATCAAGAAGCATTTTGACGAGAAAGGTTTCAAGAATGCGGAAGTAAACATCATTGAACGCGAGGACCCGGAAAACAAGGAACAGGTATATGTAGATGTGAACATTGACAAGAAAGCTAAAGTCAAAGTCCACCAGATTACCATTGACGGGAACGAGGTACTTACTGACAAGAAGTTGAAGCGTGTCATGAAGAAGACCAACGAAAAAGGTAAGCTGATTAACCTTTTCCGCGCCAAGAAGTTCATCAATGAACGTTACGAAGAAGATAAGCAGAAAATCATCGATAAATATAACGAGCTGGGTTACCGTGACGCACAGATTGTAGTAGACAGTGTATCGCCGTACGATGAAAAGACGGTAGATGTCTACATGAAAATCTACGAAGGACAGAAATATTACCTTCGTGACATCACCTGGGTAGGTAACACAGTATATCCTTCTGACCTGTTGAACGAACAGCTCCGCATGAAACGCGGTGATGTATATAACCAGAAGTTGCTGAACGACCGTATCTCTAACGATGAAGATGCAATCGGTAACAACTATTATAACCGTGGATATGTGTTCTACCGCCTCGATCCGGTGGAAGTAAACATTGACGGTGACTCTATCGACCTGGAAATGCGTATCACCGAAGGTCCGCAGGCCAGCATCAGCCACGTACGCATCAACGGTAATGACCGCCTGTATGAAAACATCGTACGTCGTGAGCTGCGTACACGTCCGGGCGACCTCTTCAGTAAGGAAGCACTGGAACGTTCTTACCGTGAAATTGCACAGATGGGACACTTCAACCCTGAAAATATCAAGCCGGATGTACAGCCGAACTTCCAGGACGGTACAGTCGACATTAACTGGGGACTGGAATCAAAAGCCAACGACCAGGTGGAATTCTCTGCCGGTTGGGGACAGACTGGTATCATCGGTAAGCTGAGTTTGAAGTTCACCAACTTCTCATTTGCGAACTTGTTCCGCAAAAACGATAACTACCGCGGTATCCTGCCACAAGGTGACGGACAGACACTGACCATCAGTGGACAGACCAACGGACGCTACTATCAGTCATACAGTGTATCGTTCTTCGACCCATGGTTTGGCGGCAAGCGCCCGAACTCATTCTCTGTTTCGGCCTTCTACTCTATCCAGACCGACGTGAGCAGCCAGTATTACAACTCTGCTTACATGAACAACTATTACAACATGTTGAGCGGATACGGATACTACGGAGGTTATGGAAACTATTATGACAACTACGAATCTTACTACGACCCCGACAAGTCTATCAAGATGTTCGGTGTATCTGTAGGATGGGGTAAACGTCTGCGTTGGCCGGATGACTACTTTACTTTGTCGGCTGAATTGTCTTACCAGCGATTCATGTTGAAAGACTGGAGTTACCTCTATATCAAACTGAACAACGGACAGTACATGAACACAGGTAACTGTAATAACCTGAGCCTGAACCTGACCTTGTCACGTAACTCTACGGATAACCCGATTTTCCCGCGTTACGGTTCAGAATTCTCGGCTTCTTTGCAGATTACTCCGCCGTACTCTCTGTTCAGCAAGAAGGACTACTCTACTTACGGTAAAGACAATTACCACGATGCTGCCAGCATGTACAAGTGGATTGAATACCACAAGTGGAAATTCAAAGCTAAGACTTATACAGCCTTGATGGATATTCAGAAATGTCCGGTTATCATGACCCGTACAGAGTTTGGTATCCTTGGTCACTTCAACAAATACAAACGTTCACCGTTTGAAACCTTCTACGTGGGAGGTGACGGTATGACTGGTTACAGCTACAACTATGCATCCGAAACCATCGCCCTGCGTGGATATGAAAACGGTTCATTGACTCCGTACGGAAGTGAAGGTTATGCTTACATCCGTCTGGGTGCCGAGCTCCGCTACCCGCTGATGCTGGAAAACTCTACCAGTATCTATGCACTGGGCTTCGTGGAAGCAGGTAACGCATGGAACAACGTGACCGACTTTAACCCCTTCCAGTTGAAACGTTCTGCCGGATTCGGTGTACGTATCTTCCTGCCGATGATTGGTATGATGGGTATTGACTGGGCTTACGGTTTCGACAAGATTGACGGTTCAATGCAATACAGCGGAAGTCAGTTCCACTTTATCATCGGACAAGAATTCTAACACTTAAAAACCAATGATTATGAAGAGACTCATTTTATCCGTTATGCTGTTAGTGGCCGCCGTAGGCATGGCCTCAGCACAGAAATTCGCACTGGTAGATATGGAGTATATCCTCAAGCAGATTCCTTCTTATCAACAGGCCAACCAACAGATGGAGTCGCTGTCAAAGCAATGGCAAAGCCAGATTGAGGCCAAAGCCAACGAAGCAAAGAAGCTGTACGAAGATTACCAGAAAAGCGTCAACACGCTTTCTGCCACTCAGAAAACCAGCAAGGAAGAAGCTATCGTAGCCAAAGAAAAAGAAGCGGCAGAACTCCGTAAACAATATTTCGGACCGGAAGGCGAACTGATGAAGAAACGCCAGGAGCTGATTTCTCCGATTCAGGATGCTATTTATAATGCAGTGAAAGAAATTGCTACCCAGCGCGGATATGATGCCGTAATAGACCGTGCGTCAGCACAAAGCATGATTTTTGCTTCCCCACGCATTGATATAAGCAATGAGGTTCTTGCAAAATTAGGATATTCAAATTAATTTTATACATTTGCATCCGGGTGATAAGAACCCCGTTTTATACACTGAATTAATTAATAACAAATAGAAACTTGAGATTATGTTGAAGAAAATTGCTTTTTTACTTTTACTCATCGCACCGATGAGTGTATTCGCACAAAAATTTGCGCACTTTAAATCAATGGATATCATCCCAGTAATGCCGGAATGGGCTAAGGCACAGACAGACATCCAAACCATGCGTAAACAATATGAAGACGAAATCAAACGTGCTTCTGACGAATTCAACAAAAAATTTGCAGAATACCAGCAGGAACAGAAAAACTTGCCACAGAATATTCAGGAACGCCGCCAGAAAGAATTGCAGGAATTGAGTGAAAAAGGTATGCAGTTTCAGCAGGATGCGCAGCAGCAGCTGGAAAAAGCATACGGTGACATGATGGAACCTATCTACAAGAAACTGGAAGATGCTGTTAAAGCTGTAGGTAAAGCTGGTGCTTATACTTACGTATTCGATTTGAACCGTACTGATATTCCTTACATCGATGAAGCTCAGTCAAAAGATATTACAAATGACATCAAGACTAAGTTGGGCATCAGCCTGACAGCAGTTCCTGCTACTCCGGTAGCCCCTGCAGCAGCTCCTGCACAGTAATTAAAGGAACTCTTTGTCGTTCTGATTACATGTCATTCAGAGAAACACGCAAAAGATTTCTCTGAATGACATTTTTCTTTTCAAACCTTTCAAACGTTTTCCCATGTACCCTCTATCTGCCCCTCACACCGGTCCCATCGGAGTATTCGACTCCGGATACGGAGGTCTTACCATTTTAGGAAAATTCATCGAACAACTGCCACAGTACGATTACCTGTACTTGGGAGACAATGCCCGTGCCCCATATGGCACACGCTCGTTCGAAGTGGTCTACGACTTCACCCTACAGGCTGTCAAGAAATTGTTTGAACTGGGCTGCCCACTGGTCATCCTAGCCTGCAATACGGCTTCAGCCAAAGCGCTCCGCAGCATCCAGCAGAACGACCTTCCTCACATGGATCCGACCCGCCGCGTATTGGGAGTAATCCGTCCCACTGTGGAATGCATCGGTGAAATCACCCGCAACGGGCACGTAGGTCTGCTGGCTACAGCCGGCACCATACGTTCCGAATCCTATCCGCTGGAGATTAAAAAGATTTTTCCGGGCATTCAGGTCACAGGAATGGCCTGCCCCATGTGGGTGCCACTGGTAGAGAACAGGGAATACGACGCTGACGGAGCCGACTATTTCGTCAAGAAATACATTGATGCCATCCTACAGAAAGACCCGGACATCGACACCCTGATTTTAGGCTGTACGCACTATCCCCTGCTTCTGCAAAAGATACGACAGTACACTCCCTCGCATATCGGGCTGGTGACGCAAGGCGAGTATGTAAGCGAAAGCCTGAAGGACTATCTGTTGCGTCATCCGGACATGGACGCACGCTGCTCCAAGAACAAGCGGCGGGAGTTTCTCACCACAGAATCGGTCGAGAAATTCCGGGAATCGGCTTCGG
This sequence comes from uncultured Bacteroides sp., assembly GCA_945965395.1. Classification (GTDB taxonomy): domain Bacteria; phylum Bacteroidota; class Bacteroidia; order Bacteroidales; family Bacteroidaceae; genus Phocaeicola. The sequence goes on along the minus strand of CAMFND010000046.1, from coordinate 3,036 downwards.
TATTCTTACACTGCACAGACGTACATGTACGCAACGTCCAACTTGAATAAAACAAAAATGGTCCGCCTCTGAATCTTCTCACAAAGGCAGACCATTTTTTGTTTTATATGATCTGACTGCTATTCAGCCACAAAAGTCGCGTGCTGCACATTCCGGCTGTCCGGACCTACCATTACCTCAAACTCTCCCGGTTCATACCCATATTCCAGGCAAGAGTTATAATACTTCAAATCATCCTCGTCGAGCACAAACTCCACATTCTGCGTCTCTCCCTTTTTAAGAGCCACACGACGGAAAGCTTTCAACTCCTTCACCGGACGGGAAATTTCCGCATACACATCGTGAAGGTACAGCTGCACAATCTCTACTCCGTTACACTCACCCGAATTAGTTACAGGCACGGTTACCTTCAACTGCCCACCCTTGGGCATACGCTCGGCACTCAACTGCAAATTACCGTAACGGAAAGTGGTATAACTCAAACCATAGCCAAAAGGATAAAGCGGTTCATTGCTCTGGTCGATGTAATTACTGCCATAGCGGTTGAAAGTGGTATCATCCGTATCCGGACGGCCTGTGTTCAGGTGATTATAATAAAGCGGCAACTGTCCCACCGCACGCGGGAAACTCGTAGTCAGTTTACCCGAAGGAGATACTTCTCCAAACATCACATCGGCAATGGCATCGCCCGCTTCACTGCCGGCAAACCACACGTTCAGAATAGCCGGTACATGCTCAGACTCCCAGCACAAATCTAATGGACGACCGGTAAACAAAGCCAGTATCACCGGCTTTCCGGTAGCTACCAATGCCTTCAACAAATCTTTCTGCGCATCCGGAATCTGAATATCCGTACGAGAAGAAGACTCTCCGCTCATCTCGGCACTCTCACCTAATGCGGCCACAATCACATCGGCCGAAGCCGCCACGCGCAAAGCCTCAGCCCGCAACTGACGGTCATCACCACGTGTCAGCGGACGAGGTTCAACCGCTCCTTTCTCTATATGCTCATTATAATACACGTTACTTCCTTTGGCATAAGAGACCGTAGCCTTATCACCTACCGCACGACGGAAAGCTTCGTACATCGTCACATGACGGTCTGTCTGACAATCCATGTTCCACGTGCCGCACATATTGTTCTGCGCATCGGCCATCGGCCCAATCAATGCAATGCGTCCTTTTTTCTGCAAAGGCAACAACTTACCCTCGTTCTTCAACAGCACAAACGTTTCGGCCGCAATCTCACGTGCCGCTTTACGATTCGCCTCTGTAAACAGTTCCTTGCGACCCCGAAGCGTATCACAATATTTATAAGGACTCTCAAACAATCCTAACTTATACTTGGCCTCCAGTACCCGACGGCAGGCCTCGTCAATCCGTTCCTGCGTCACGGCCTTCTCCTTCAGTGAAGCTTCCAGCGTATGCAAGAAACCATGCGCCACCATATCCATGTCCGTTCCCGCATTCAACGCCCGTGCAGAAGCTTCCTTCAACTCGGCCACCCCATGAGTCTTCATCTCACCAATTGAATTGTAGTCGGTCACCACAAACCCCGTGAATCCCCACTCATTGCGGAGCAAATCCGTCAGCAGCCATTTGTCGGCTGTGGCAGGCACCCCGTTGATGGTATTGAACGAACTCATCACCGAACCTACTCCTGCTTCCACTGCACCCTTATAAGGAGCCAGGTACACATTATACATCAGATTACGACTCATATCTACCGAATTGTAGTCACGTCCCGATTCCGAAGCTCCATACAGTGCAAAGTGTTTCACACAGGCCATGATTTCATTGTTCTGCTTCATGCCGTCACCCTGATAACCGCGCACATACGCTCCGGCCATCAGCGCACCGAGGTACGGGTCTTCTCCACTTCCTTCTGCAATACGTCCCCATCGGGCATCCCGACAGATGTCTACCATCGGACTGAATGTCCAGCTGATTCCATCGGCACTGGCTTCCGCGGCAGAAATGCGTGCCATGCGCGTTACCGCCGCCGTATCCCAGCTACAAGACAGTGCCAACGGAATCGGGAAGATCGTTTCGTACCCGTGAATCACATCGGCACCCACTATCAGAGGAATTCCCAAACGAGTTTCCTCCACCGCCATACGCTGCATCTGGTAAATCTTATCCACTCCCTTCACATTGAAAAAGCCGCCGACCTCACCAGCCCGGATAGCTTCTGCCATCTTGCTATTTTTCACTGCTCCCGACACCAAATCATTTCCTGCCGGCAGATTCAGCTGTCCCAACTTTTCCTGCAAGGTCATGCGCCCCATCAGGTCACTGATAAAGCGGTCCATCTCCGCATCCTTTCCTCCAGAGTTCGGCGAAGAACATCCTGCCATCGTTAAAAGCAAGGCCCCCGCCTTTACAAACTGACTTATTTTTCCCATAGATATCGCAATTTTTAGAATTCGTTCTTCCAAAAATATCAATTTTTCAAACAAAACGAGCCAGAAATACGAGGTTTATTTTCGCACCAGCAGAACGCAAGTACGTTTTAAAAAAACGCAAGTGCATTCGATATGAAACGCAAGTGCGTTTGAAGTAAAACGAACTTGCGTTTCAAACAAAACGCTTTGGCGTTTCCTTCCAAACGCTTCGAGGTTTTCCATAGCAGCTAAAAAAGGCGTAAAAATCAACAGGAAACCGCTTTTTTCATACCAAAATCATGGATATTCAATAAAAAGACTTACTTTTGCGGAAGATTGCCCTTGTAGTTCAACGGATAGAATAGAAGTTTCCTAAACTTTAGATTCGGGTTCGATTCCCGACGAGGGTACAAAAAATAAGCCGCTCTCCCTTGAAGGAAAAGCGGCTTTTTTTTGCCTGCAGCAAGTAACGGATTACTTACGAAGACCAAGTTCCTTAACAATAGCACGGTATCTTTCGATATCACGGCTCTTCAGGTAGTTCAGCAAAGAACGACGCTTACCTACCAAAGTTGTCAAAGCTCTTTCAGTGCTATAATCTTTTCTGTTGAGCTTCATGTGCTCAGTCAGGTGAGAAATACGGTATGAAAAC
>CAMFND010000045.1 GCA_945965395.1 uncultured Bacteroides sp. | reverse complement strand
AATCGCGTATTACGACACACCCTCTTTTTTACTTTTTATAATACACAAAAAATGACAAATATAGGCAATAAGAAATTACAGAATGAAACAAAGCTTGACCAATATACCCATTGTCTGCAAAATATTATATGAATTAGTATTCTTTGGTCACGACATACATGTAAGGAAAAACAGCCGTATTTGTTACGATGTTTGTTCTCCTCACCTTCAATCATAGATTTCCCTGTTACGAGACAAATTCTTTCCCAAAATCATCAGCCATACAATAAAACTCTGCAACTTTAGCCTCTGAGAAGATGGTAGCAATTGTTTAAATATTATAATTGAGCAGCATAAATTTAATACTTCTATCACTATATTATTAATATTCAAATGAACATATTAACTCTTATACAGCATTCACGTTATGGAAACACTATAACATATGTCAAAACCTTATCACTGAATAAAAATTCAACAGGTAAACATTCCCATTGAAAACTTTATTCAGTTTATAAAGAAATAGTATTGAGGATTTTGACAAAATAGTTTCGAGTTGTGAAGTCGTACTTTACAACAGATGAATGAGTCAATATTTTATTTTGCCTATTTTTTCCACTACAACGTACATAGGATTTTATTATGAATGAATCTGCTCACCCATAATATAACATCATTGACTATTTGTAGCTGTTCTTCATTTATTTAATTAGTTTATCACCGCGATACAAAAAATTAAACTTTGCTTTAACTTCTTCAAATTTTTATTCCTTAATTAAAATAATCAATGGAACTTCTTCGCCTAAATCAGGTGCCACCAGAGTACTAAATGTTGTGTATGCTTGATAATAATTCTGTTTTTCATCCAGTGGATGATAAAGTACTATAAGTTCTTCTTCCATTGTGAAATCGTATTCTGGACGTACCGTTAGTTTATAATGAGCAATTCCATCTGGTTCTACATAATCAATGTTAAAGTCCCCCACACGGGTCCCATTTTTACGCTCTAATGTAATAAATGAATTTTCATTTAAGAAAGGAGCACCTACGCCCTCCAGTTTTAACTTTCCAGAAATAGGTAAGTTTGTAAAAGAGGCAAATTCCGATTCAAATAATACCTGAGAATTTTCTACCATATTGATACTTACTGTTTCCGCATTTGCAATACGATTTGTCAAAAATTGAAATGTACTACACTCCCCAACTGGAGTTCCTTTAGGTATATTTAACAAATATCCTCCTTTGGCAGGTTTTAACCATATTGCATTAGGCCCACTCTTGTCAGGTTTCAGATTGTTGGTCTTGATAAACAACGTTAAGTCTGTAATATCTATTACTTCTTTAGGAATTGTAAAATTCATGTTGACTGGCTGATTCAAACCATATTTCACCTCGTTCTTGAAATTAGTACTAACAACAGTAAAGTCAAACGCTAGATATTTCGGGCTAGCTGTTAACTCAATTGCTGCTGATTTGAACCATTTTGTTGCATCTGAATTATATTTAAAATTATTATTATTATCAATAGAGAAACGTACCATATCATTTACATTTGCCTTGCATGTCCTAAAGTTTAAAGTTATGCTATTATTATTTCCAGGCTTAATCCAATAATAATTGACAATACCATTGGTGGTTGGGTTTCCTCCATTTTCATATCTCTGTTTTTCATTTTCTACAGGCTCCAATGAAGTCGTAGCTATGCACATCACGGCATCAGTAACAGGAATACTCCCTTGAAAGTTAAGTGTAATGGTTACCGGCTGGTTTATAGCAGGCAATATAGGAAGTGATAAAAATCCAGGGGTGCTTGGATTTGCTCCTTGTATTGCTATACAATTATTCGTCTCTCCACCTTGGAAAATGATAATATTCTCTTCATCTTTAAATCCATCAGCTTCCAAATATACATGCGTATGATCTGTATTTTGTTGTATATAAGGACACTCTTGACCTTGAGGATAAAGAATTGTTCCTGTAGGATCATTTCCTTCACTGGCATTCAAAGTAAAGAAGAGTTTCTGAATGCCTGGACGAGTCGCCATATATACGTGTTTATATCCCCAGTTGATTATTCTATCCGGCTCTTCTCCTTCTTCATTATCTATGTTGTATTTACATTCTTCTGATATAATAGATAGCTGAATGCCCAAATCATCATTGGCTGTTATTTTATTTGCCGCTATTTTGCAAGCAAGAGGAAACAGTTCTTCAGGATAGTTGTCTGGAATGACAAAAGTCATAAACACCTGCTCACCTTTTTTCATTGGTACGCCAGTGGAAATAAATACTGGTTTAAACTCAAAAGGTTTCATTAGATAAATTTTGATTTGGCGAGAAAATACTCCAGCCCTCAACAACAAAGAGCCGACTTTGGCTTCTTCACCGGGGGCTTCCAAGTTTATATTTATAAGGTAATTATTCTCACCTTTAGATATAACCTCTGGTACGCTGCCTGAAACTCCTCCATCATTATCAAGCCAAGAAACAGAAATTTCATCTTGGCCTCCCGTATAGGTAAAAGCTATGGTCTGCTCCCCTCCTTTATTAAAAATTTGTGTAGTCCCGCCTATAACCTTTAATGTATTATTCCCGTCTGATATTTCTGGAATCTGAGGATCAACGGATACCCATACATTATTGGCAGCTATTCCTTTTTTGGCTTCATCATAAGTATCATACCCCATCTGTACCGGAAGGTTCTTTATGCGAATAACATATTTATAATTACGCCATATAGGGATTTGTTTCTTCCTTTCATCCACAAACATTACCTTATAATACTTAGCTTCTTCCTGCTTTTTACCAATATGCATAATCACATATATCGGTTCACTCAATGAATTAGGCGTTTCAAATACATAGCGTGGATCACCTTCAGCAGCATATCCTTTTTGAGTCACCTGAGTTGGATCATTGGTCAAAATCTTATACTGTTCTGCAGGTTCTGTAACATAAGGAGCCGTTAAATCAAAATCAAACTGATACCCATCTTCTGCTTTTGTGTTGAATGGAGCAGCCGTACCCCATGCGCGAGTATTACAGATAGCATAACCGAAAACGTTCAGACCTTGCCGAGCTGCTTCATCTACTATCTGATAACAGATTTGGGCCTGATTACGAAAAAGAGTAACATTACCATTCTCGGCAAAATTAATAAGTTCTGTTTCTGATTTAAACTGCACACGTCCCCAGTATACCATCAGGCCAGACGCACTAACAATAGAAGGTATCAATGTGGTTTCACTCATTCCTGGCACAGCATTCATTTCTTCTACAGCTACATTTGATAAAAAATGAATACAACGTGTATCTCCTGGAACTGTCACTTTGATACTATAGTTCTCACCTTGTCCACTATTAGATAAAAGTCTGATATCAGAGGCTTCACGCCGGCCGATATAAAGTCCAAAATCATCAAAACAAAGCAGATGCAACGTCTTTAACCCTAATCCATCAGGATCTATGCCACGAGAAACAAGCATCTTTGTCTCTGATATAATAGCATTAATATTTAATTGTACATCACCGTCGAATAATATGCTTTCATTATTCTTAGCTATTTCCTTATCAGAACAAGATGAGAATCCATATAACATAATAAACAATAGCCACAATATAGGTAAATTTCGTTTCATAATCTGTAAAAATTTAGAGACTTGATTTTTAATTGATACCATGGATACGGAAATCTGCAAGTTCCTGTGGGGTAACATCACGGATACAGCGTACCCCGGTTGCATTCAACGTTCCATCAGGAACAGTATATTTTGCGTTTTCCAAAGCTGTCCAATACCATTTTCCACCTAATACTAAATCCATAACATCTGGTTGTGTTTTTTGATAATTTGCTATAACAGAAAGCTCTGCTTCAGTCGGCAAACGCCAGTTATTAAATGTACGTATGGTCTTATCACTATATTCGACAACCTCAACATAATACTTACAATGATCTCTTGCGCCTTGCCATGTACCACCTCCTTGTATCGATTTAACAGTGCCTAACTGAGAAGCTAACATAAAAAACGGAGAAACCAGTCTGTTATTTTCTTGACTGCTCACTGTAACAAGTTGTCCTTTATCCATTTCAGTAGCTGGTCTAGCAACTATATACTCTTTACTAGTACTTGTTATTTGTACTAAATACATTCTATTATTATTCTGTTTTGCCGGATTTTCTTTACCACGCGCCAAATAAAAATTACCTTTCTTACCTTCTACGTTCACATTATAGATAACTGATCCCTCATATACTTTTGATTCAAATTGATAAGAATCTCTGGAGATACCTGGGTAATTTCCAAAAGTAGCGGCAACAATAGGTTTAGTAGAAAATATTTTTTTTTGTTTATAATTCTCATATGTATTATCAGTATAGTCGTCACGCGTAGCATACACTCCTGGTATTCCAGAAATATATTCTAAAGGGTATTGTATAATATGTATCTCCCGTGTCAATGGACTCGGCTGGTCAGAATTGGTTACTTTTAGAGTAATGTAACGTGCTGTAATGTTAGTAGGAATGTCACTATGAATCTCAATTTTTCCTTCCAAAACCTGATTATTATATTTAATGCTTATACCTTGAGTTTTGTTGATATTTTTTCTATTTCCATTCTTATCAATATAATAAGCCTCAGTAACCTCTGCTTTTATCGGAGTAGTAGAAAAGAAAGTAACCATAGTATCTGCCACATTGTGCATTTCCAGATTCTTCTCGCTTACCATCAGGTAAGATTGTGGTTCAGAGTCAATATCTACAAATTTTTCTTTCCATGGAGCAATTGTAACCAAAGGAGTCAACTCAACAGGGCGATCCATCTCTTCATTTCCTAATCGGTCTATAGTTACATTTACTGTATATATTGTATTACGTTCCAGGCATAAATCTGATACATCTTTTGATATACGAATAGGAACTTTATAATAATTGACAGTTTTTACGATCTCAGAACCTCCTGCATTTTCTTTATATGGTATGTTCAACAATATATAAGTTTCCTTATCAGATATATTGTTCCCCCATTCATTCGGATAGCTATACGCATACAATCTGTCTTTGCGCGAAATACCAATACCCTCTGTTGAATAAGACTGCGACATATAGTCGCTATTAGCCTCACCCTTTAAGTCTTGTATTGGAATTACACCTGATTCCATACATATATAACTATTTTCGGCATAACGTACTATTTTTTTTCTTACATCAATTACTTCACGGTCTTTCTGCAGAAAGCCCTCGGTATAAGAAACATTAACTACTACCTTTGCCGCAGCACGTGACAAATTAATCTCTATCATTGCATTATCAGACTGCTCCTTAGAATTCCATCCATCCTGCCTCCCATCCATCAAAAACTTTTTTCCTCTATAAATTTCATCAGAGGAAAATTTGTCTCCTTCTGCTTTAAAAATGTCTACATCTTTATCCTTCAAGGCTTTTAAAGCGGTACGGGTTGTAATCCAACTAAGATCTGTTTCTAATATGGATGGAGTAATTGGATTATCATAACTATGTATATTGGCTATCACATAAATATCATAAACAGCTTCTTGATATTTATCTTTCCATTTTCCGGTTTCCAGAAAGACTTTCCCATTACCATCCATTTGCCTATGATAATAATGGACGCATTGTTCTTCATTAGCCTTAAAGAAGAAGACATTAACATCTTCCACAACATCTTCCCGCAAAGAGTGTTCTGAAGGCACTTCTCCATTCGGAGTTACTTCTTGGCCATTCGCTTTCAATTCCAGTACTAATCCATTCGGCAATCCATCAGTACCCAAAGAAGCCCCCTCATCTGTACAGCCCATACATAAATATAGTCCCCCTATTAAGGCAAAGAATATCGATAAACCATATATTTTTTTCATAAGCCCACCTTTATTTTTTTAGATTATTTTTTAGCTGTTCCCATTGGTTACGAGAAACTTGGCGTATTTTGATACGTGTTTTTGTTCCAGGATGTTCATTATTGGGATTAATAACCTGTTCACCCAGCTCTCCTTCAAGCCTGTTTTCACCAGCCAAACGTATCAAAGCAATATACAATTCTGTTTCACGGTTGAATGTAGCATTATAAACATGCTTAGGACGCACACGGAACTCAACAGGACCTGCTCCTCCAATTCCGGAAACCACATCTGCAGAATGATTGTCATTGTAAAGTTCGAATTCACTTCCATTTGATAAGCTGGCAGTCCAAATAGCTCCTTCAGGAGTTGTCATATTCATGCTAAAGGTTATTTGACGTTCAACATCATCATATACCGTTGCATAAGCCTGTTCTTCACTTTCCGTCACACGTACATCTGCACTTGTACGAGCAAATATGCAGTTGAACTCACCTCCATAACTAATATTACCAGATCCTCCATCATACCAGGGAGATATATTTACTTCAAGTTTTAAACTTCCTGTTTCACGTGAGATGGTCGCTACAATATTTGCCTGTGAGTTTCTGACGAGACGAGTTATTTCTTCTTTAAACATGATTTTCTGTTCTTCCAGATCCAGACCTTCACAATCCAGCCTCACAGTATAATCATCCATAGAAAGTGAAGAAGAAGTTTCAAAAAAGTAACCGGTAAAATAAGAGATTTCACCTTGTGGCGGGACCTCTACTGCATACAAATTATTATAAGTAGAATATGTTATTGAACTGGGGACTTCTTTTTCCACTTGTGAAAACAGGAAAGTTCCATTTGGAAAAAATCTTCCAAACTCTATACCTTTTAGGTTCAACGTAGAAGAAGAAGAAGAATTCTTTACTTTGAAAGTCATTTTTGACACAGCATAAGTAACAGGTATATTCAAGGGAGTATTATTCCCTTTTTCCAGTATTACACCTGTTTTGAGACCAGTTATCGGAATACCTTTTTCTTTGATATCCAAACTTGTACATGGAAAATAGGCTTTAGATGGTGGATTAAACACTTCCATATCTACCGGATTTCCACTTTTAGCAATATCATCACCCTCAATTGGAAAATGTTTTGCATCCAGTCCTAAACTGGCTTCATTTGCTATCACATAAAAATTCTTTTTTCCTTTCTGAAGACCAAGGATAGTCAGAGACCTGGATTTACCATAAATCTCTTCAGCAATTTTTTCTGAATAATCACAAAAAATATTCCGTTCTACAATTTCTTGTTCTTCTAATACATTGGATATAATGATACGCAATGTCTTAATATCTTCATTAGTTTCAACAGGAACGATACCGTTTTCGTTCGTAAAGCCTTCATTTTGTGTATTGACATAAAGTTCAATATTAGCCATACCTTCATCTGAAGGCTCTATTATCTGATTGCTCTTGATACAAGAAGTCATCAGCACACATCCTTGTAAACTCCATGCAATCAATATATTTATATGTCTGGTAAATAGTTTCATCTTTAAAATAGTGTTTTTATTATCAATTCCAATCAGGTTTTCCATCTACAACAACCCAGTCTGGAACTGTGATTTCACCGATTAAGTTATGGAATTTTAATTCAATAGGTAATATCGCTTCTTGCCTTATTACAAGATCTTCTATTTCCTCATTTTCAGAAATAAAATCATAAAGTTTCCCTGAGATTAGAGGTTTCATATCACCATTTACCCCTTTCTCACGCAATACCAGAATATGTTCACAACAATCAACTTCAACGTGTTCATTTCCATTAAACTGGTTATCCATGCGGAATAAGTCAAAATCATACGTTCGATAACATTTCTTTTCATAGTCGTATATGAGGTCCGGATAGATAGTACCTTTGGCACTCTTATCCGTATTTATTTCATTGTTAAAAGAACATTGGGCATTTGAATACTCGAAGCTCAACTCATAAGGAAAGCCATCTGCCTGACGGCTTTGTGGTTCAGGAAGCCCATAGATTTCCACATCTACATCTATATGGGAACTATACATTCTTACCGTATCATTATACATTATTCCCTTTTGGTTGGGAAGGGTAAATTCCAGCTGACCCAAGTAATTGTCATCATGATTGGTTACACGATTATCTTCTCCTTTCCCCCAATTAGGATTTTGAAGATAAATATCACTGAAACTAGTAGCCTTTAAGTTTACCACTTTCGTCGCGTCATAAGCATTGCCTATAGCCACCACTTTATATCTACGTCCAGGAATAAGCTTAAACGAAGGCTTGACCGCAAAGTTCTTTAAATCCCTTTCATAGTAAGTGCCTACACCTTTAATATGTCCGCTTTCATCGAAAACATATAAGTCTACTTTAGTCATGTACTTATATAATACGTCCGTATCTCCGTCAGCAAGATACTGGAAATAGATGGTTACATTGTCGCAGCCATCCATATCTTCCTTTATGCAGCTGACTGATAAAACGAGGATGGAAAAAGCCAATAATATTTGATGAATATATTTCATATTGTTTAGCCGGTTTATAAAACTATAGTCTGAATTGGATTATAGTGTAATAGCAGGAAAATGAACTGTAATAAGTCCATTTCCATATCATGTCTGTACAATATCAATGAAGAGTTAATTCCATTCCACGGTACCTTCTACCAAATTCCAAGGTGTGATTGTTACAGTTGCAGTTAAAGTTGCATCTTTACCACCATCTGGTGTGTAGCCCAAATCTTCATCATCAATCGTCAGCCCCGTAATATTATAGATATATCCTGGCAGAAAAGCTGTAATTTCATCCATACCATTCATATATTTGCCAACAGTAACAAAACGATATTCAGAATCCAGAGAGGCCACACCCGGTTTAACGGAAGCCTTACTAAAACATAATGTCAATTTGGGAAGCTCTGTAATACTCTGTCCAGCTCCTGAGGGGAAAATATTATAAGCATAACATTGTGCTTCTGAACTTGCTTTTGCTGGAGCAGGCCATCCTATTTTATTTGTAAGGAAGTCTTCTGCATTCACTTCATCAAAAACAGGGATATCCCATTTCTTGACATCCGCCCATACAGTGCCGGCTTCTTCAACTGTTGCACTCACCTTAAGTGCATTATCCATAGTTTTTTCCTTCACCGCTACATTATTCAGGAATAATCCATCAAAAGTCAGTGCTGTATAAATACAGTTATCATCTCCATCTATATGCTTGATACCAGAGAATTGTAAACGTGTCAAACGATGCAGAGGAGTCAAAGTAACCGTATATACATTTTCCGCTGTTTGTTCAAAGTTGGTGGATTCGGCGTACAACGGAGCTTTCAAACCACTTTTTACCAATTCGTCATTCAATATCATATCTGCAGGCACACCACCATTAATAGAAACAGAAATTTTTTTAGGATTTCTAACTTTTGTAAATTCATATACTCCATCAGATTCAACAGCATTAATAGTTTGTTGCCCCGAACCAGCATCCAATGTCAATAGTATAGACTGAATATCAACATTAGCCGTTCCTCCTTTCCCACTTGTATTAGATTCAACAGCTCTACTGATGCTTTCTTGAATTCTTACGGTTACTATTGCATCTTCTTGAATATTACCTTCACTCAAGTCCTCATTTGTACATGCCAATAACCCCAAGTTCACAAATATCAAAATTAATTTTCTCATTTTTTATTCAGATTAAATTAGTGATTAATATATTTAACTTTATCTATATAAATCATATGCAATCCTATTATTCAGATATATAATCCCAATAATACTCCAGTTTCTTCAAATTAGTAGAAGCATGCGGTTCCCCGGCTTCAATAGCCTGCTTAAAAATCTCATATGCTAATTCAAACTGATTTCTACGTGCATAAGCTATACCTAACAGATTTTTTAAAGAAGGATTATCAATTGTATTCCCAAGCAGAAGTATCACTTCCTCGGTATGTCCCGTTTCCAGTAAAGCAATTGCAGCATTATTAAGGATATTTACATCATCCGGATGGGACGATGCAGCTTTCTTCCAGATGGCTACATATTCTTTAGAACCTTTCCCATAAGTATCGGCCAGTACCTGTATCTCATATAAATCCAATAATTCAGGGAATTTATTAAGTAAGTTCCGGCATTCATTTACTGAGAAATTACGTATCATATAAGTTATCTTATAATCTGTACGCCGCAATAAAGGATATACATCTCTATATAATCTGGAATAAGTTTCTACTCCAATATGTTTCACTTTATCTTCCGCCTGGTCCAGATTGTCTCCCCGATTATCTATAATCTCCAATACTTCAGTTTTAGTATCCAGTCCACACATATTTTCCACTTCTTGTCGGAACCTTTCCCAATCTTCACCATAGGCACTCCATTTCATCTGATAAGACTCCATCCCCTCTACATTATTTTTTAAATAGCTTATAAAAGATTGAGAACGCCTTTCTGAAATTAATTGATTATACCAATCCTTACCTTCAGGAGATGCGTAACTTATCAATTCTATATCTTTAATCTCATAATAAGGGTTTGCAATAAAATTCTTTATACTGTCTATAGTCAATTCATTATTATTGTATGATAGATTTACGGCAGAACTGTTCTGGGTAAAACCCAATACCAGTTTGCCTGTATACTTCATAGCCTTTTTTTCTTCTCTCATTGCATAGACATAAGTATAAGTATAATCTGGTGTATATGGTGGGAACACTTCTCCTATACCTTCAATATTAGATTCCTCATGGCTTCCTTCGCAAGAGGCGCACCCTTCAATGTTGGCATATATTTTAATTTCTCCACCAATCATCCATTTTTTAAAAGGAACCATAGCTTCGTATTTATAAATATCCATATCAGATTCAAACTTCAAAGTGTCCAGTACTTTGAAATTTTTTGTATCACGATTAAGGGCTGACTGACGATACTGTACTTTATTTCTTATTTTTCCACTTATTACAACAGATGGAAGTTCCACTTCATTATCACCTGATGAAGAGGCTATTACCGGAACGACACTGATAGTCTGCTGTTTGTTTAGATTCAAAGTCTTGAAATCCATATTGAAATGAACCTTCACATTTCTATGGGATGTTTTTTCCACTTCAAACTCGGAAATTTTTATTTTAGACAGAAATGTTTCATCTTGTGCTTGTAATATTGCAGCTACAAACAAAAATAAAACTAAAATTAAATTCTTTATTTTCATTATAATACCTCCTCACTTTTATTTAATTATATAAATAATTGAAACAGCAGCCTTGGTTAGCCCTATATAGTTCTTATATCCTTTTCCCACCCAGTTTCCACAGGTAGGACAATTGTATTGGTCATATTCTGCATGAATGATTCCGGCGCCAGCCTCAAGTCCCAAATTCCATCTTTTGCTTAGTATGAACTGGTAACCATAGCCTAATCCAGCCCCATACATATATCCCTGATACCTATAATTCTTATTTGTAGGAAACACTTTCATATCTACTCCTCCTATATTATATTCTCCACCTAGCGCATGAAGAGCTAGAAAATGACCGTTGAAAGCCTCACAAAACCAATATCGTACTTCAGGCTGTATCAGCCAGTGCTTTATTTTCCTGTTATCAGAAAAGGTAAATGGAGCATAATTTCCAGATATGTCCATACTCCATTGAGGGGAAAAACGTAATTCAACCCCAAAGTTGAGAACTGTAGCTGCATCATAAAGTAAATTACTTTTTATAGCTACCTGTTGAGCTTTTCCTTGCAAACAACCTATAATGATAATAAGGATGAATAGTGTTCTTTTACATTTAATTTTAATCATATTTCCTGTTTATTTTTACGCTCTATTTGTTATTATTCCAAATCTGATATTACAAAGGTATTATCAGAATAACAACCTTATAAAAATTTGCAAGAATGTATTTTATCGACTTTGTATTTTTTGCCAATACAAAATAATAATCACCTGATAACAAGATATTTATACAAACAAAGTAATACAAAAAAAAAGCTACCAAAATAAATTTATTATTTTAGCAGCTCATATAATATGTACAAATTAAAATCTATATTTGTTTCCTGAACTCTTGTGGCCCTATTCCATATTTATTCTTGAAAAGCCTGTAGAACGTTGACATAGATGTAATACCAGATTTTTCAGCAATTTTATCTATAGGATAATCGCTGTTCATTTTCATAAGATTTACAGCATACTCTAATCGTAGAGAATTAAGCAGTCCTTTCAAATTGGTATTTGAATAATTCTGAATAATTCGTGCAAACCTATTTTTATCTACTTTCATTAAGGCTGCATAGTAGTCCCTGTCTAACTCTGGATTCAAGAACAACTTTTGCTCTTTTACATAGTCCTTGAATACAATATATAATGACTTTTCATCATAGGGTAATACAGGAAGACTATGTAGCATCTGTTTCCTGGCTTTTTCATCATCTACTTTTTGAGATTTATATGGCTTAACACATTTCTTATATAAAAATACAGATGTAATGATTATCAATATTAATCCTAATAATATAAGAATCGCTTTGATATATTTACTGCTGTCGTTTTTCTCATAATAAGATAAAATTATTTTATAATTTCCTTTTCTTATCTGTTCATTTATATTTATACACTTACGTGAGGTTTCATATGCCTTTTCTTGTTCATTCTTATAATATAATGCTTTTGCATTCTGTGATAAGATGTTAACATATAAGGAATTTACAGTATCTTCTTTTAATAGATTCTCACAAAATTCCTCATTATTCTTTATTACACTATCATAACAACCTATTTCAAGCAAATAAGAATTTATCCAATATCTTCCTTTTATGGTTTTAGCATAGTTGGTATGAAGGTATTTTTTATAATGAGATGATGCTTCGCATTCATTGCCATTGATTTGATAAAGATAGGCTAAAAGTGCATAGTAATGGCAGACAGCTCTATCTATCATATTGGGGTTCTGGCTATTCCTTCTCATTCTTTCAATAACAGGCTCAGACATTCTTGCAATTATCAAGGCTTTTTCTTTTTCGTTGTTTCTCATCAATGATTTTAGGGAATATTCAGCTAATGATGGTATATATATGTCTAATCTTTTAATAAATGAAGTTATATCAGAATAGTTTTTTAGTCCGGATATTAAAGACAAGCAACATTTAGTTTCTATTAATTCACGCTGAACCACTTTCATACCATGACTAATGTCCGTAGTATCAAGTGTTATAAGTGATTTTAACGGAGAGGATAATGGCAATTCAGCATTATTTACTATGGCATTATTCTCTGTTTTTCCATATATTGCAGTATTGTGCGA